>JBDRWI010000052.1:0-15767 GCA_039802265.1 Caldifarciminota bacterium
TATGGTCAGTATTATACTATCAGGGCGACCCCAGTTTTAATCATACAACCTGTGCTGTAGGCTATGACTATGGACCATCACTACCCGATACATTTATTATTGTCCATAATACCTGGACAATTGATGAACCCTGGTGGCCACTCTGGACATATGCAAATGGTTATCAATCTTATGACTATGTAACAAAGGTCATCCCTGGTGGTGGAATCCCTGACAATCTCTTTATTACCTTTCCCACGGACTCTGGCATCATCCTTCTTTACAATATGAAATATAAAATCACCTGGCAGACAGTGGGCACAGGTATCAACCATCTATCAATCTGGTATGCATCAGGATATGACTCTTCAACCTGGACATTGCTCTCTTCTAATGTGCCAAATACCGGATTTTATACCTGGACCGTTCCACCTGAATCACTATATGGTAGAATCAACCTTGCCGGCTGGGATAATGCAGATTCCCTTGTTGCTACTGATGGCAGTTTTTATAGATTTATAACAAAACCGGTGATAAAGAGTCCAAATGTCCATCTCCTCGGGCATATTCCACCCGGTGCCTATGATGGAGTAAATTCTGGTAATTGTTTCTATCTTTATCGGGATTCCTCACTTTCTATCTATGATATTACTGATATCACTGCCCCTCTTTTAATCAAGAAAATAAAGGTCGCTGGTCGTGATGGCAGGTTATTCAGAAACGGGTCTTATCTCTATCTATCAACCGGTTATGACCATTCATTGCAGATTTTTGAAATAACTGACCCCCAGAATCCCGTTTTTTGTGGAAGTCTTAATTTCTCAAGCCAGGCAAGGGGATTATATGTCTCTGATACACTCTGTTATCTTGCCAATAGCACCCAGGGATTAAGGATTATCTCTGTTGCCAATCCTTCTTCTCCTTATGAATTGGGTAGTTATAATACACCCGGAATCAGTTATGATGTGGTAATTGTTGATACCATTGCAATTGTCGCTGATGGAAATAATGGCATTGTCATTCTGAATGTAAAGACACCATCAAGTCCAGCACTGATAAGCACCTACAATACCCCGGGGAATGCCTTTGGTGTTGACTATAATGGCTATCTTTATGTCAGTGATGGTTCTTCAGGTCTTGGGATTATAGATATTACCGACCCGGCAAATCCGGTCTCAGTTGGCTGGTATGATACACCGGGTTTGGCATATCGGTCACGATGCTTTGGAGAAAATCTCTTTGTTGCGGATGGCGATGCGGGCGTGCGGATATTAAACTGTGCTGATTTAGGCAATATCTGTGAGATTGGTTATCTTGATTCATACGGCAGTGCCCAGGGCATTTTCATAAATGATACATTGGCCTTTCTTGCCGATAATGGGGATGGCGGGTATATCATAGATGCCCGGGTTATGGGGATTGGTGAGACAAGGAGACCGGAAGACAAGGAGACCGGAAGAATTTTGGAGGTGTATCCGAATCCCTTTACTGATAAAGTAACAATTAAATTCGAAATCCGAAACACGAAATCCGAAACAAATTCCAAATCCCAAATCCCAAACAAAAATCTTGCTACCTGCTACTCTCTACTCCCTATTCTCCGTATCTATGATGCAACCGGCCGGTTGGTGAAGCAATTTAACCATTTAACCATTCAACCATTTAACCAAATCATCTGGTCTGGTGATGACAATTTTGGTCGTGAACTTCCCCCGGGTATCTATTTTGTTTCATTGAAAAAGAAAAACCATACAGTAACAAAGAAGGCAGTATATCTGAAATAAGGTTAATCCTCACCACCTTGCCTCTTGACATAGATGGATATTTGGATATGATTAAACTATGGTTAAGGAGGTTTAATGCGGTTTGTCGGTCTAATCTTTGTGATAATAGTTATCGGATTTCTCATCGGATTTATTACCCTCAACTCCGGGGAACGGGTGAGTATTGATATCTTTGGACAGCAGATTAGCAACCTTTCCCTCTCCTTAGTCTGTTTCTATGCATTTGCGGCGGGGATGGTATTTGTCCTGGTCTTTGCCCTGGCCGATGAAATTGTCCTGCGAAGCACGCTCAATAAAATAAAAAAAGAGAATATTAATTTAAAAAAAGAACTGGACGCCCTGCGCAATCTACCATTTGAGGAGGAGAAGTGACATTTCTAACGATTATTGTAATCGCCCTTATCGCAATAATCTTATACCTCTATTTTCGCCCCCGTCGGGAAAAACCCGCTGTAAATCTACCATATATTGAAGCGCTCCTTGCAGAACTGGAAGGTAATATAGACCAAGCAATAAAAAAATACAAGGAGGCATTGAACATTGACACCAATCTCATTGATGGATATATTCGACTTGGCAATCTGTATAAAAAGAAGAACGACATTTCAAGGGCGATCAAGATTCATCAGTCCCTTACAGTCCGTCCCACCCTCAAAAAGGATACAGAAAAAAAGATCTATTATGCCCTTGCCCAGGATTATCTTGATCTCAATCGTCCCAATAAGGCAGTTTCATTTTTAAAGGAAATACTCAATATTGATAAAAATGAAAAACCTGCCTTTGAAAAACTTCTCCATATTTACGAAGATTTACAGAACTTCCAGGACTGCATAGCAGTTATTGAAGAATATGCTTCTGAAACAGATGATGGGCGAAGGCGGGCTTATTACTATGCTGCGCTGGCGAATTCCAAATTGAATGAAAGTGGCGAAGACCGCGAGGCTCTGGAAAAGGAAGCACTGGCGTTATTTAAAAAGGCCTTGAAGATTAAACCCGATTCCTTAGCCACCTTATATTCAATTGCGGAATTTTACCGAAATAAGGGTGAATTTAAAAAGGCAAGGGAATATTATCTGAAGATTGCTCAACTTCATCCAAAGTGGACATTTCTCATAATTGAAAATTTTGAAAAGGTAGCTTTTGAGACCGGAACATTTGATGAAATTATTCCTCTCTATGAGAAGATATTCAAGGCTGACCCGAAAAATTTTACGGTTGGCTTTGCCCTTGCCAATCTTTATGAGAAGAAAAACGAAAAGGAACTGGCAAAAGAGATTTACTATAAAATATCTGAATTATATCCAAAAAGTCTTTTGCCAAAACTCCTTTTAACGAGCCTGATGGGTGATACGAAATCTGTAAGGAAGGAACTAAACGAGGTCATTAAACTTGTTACGGAAAATAAATTTGTTTGTACCAATTGTGGTATGTCTACAAATAAATTTATATTTTTATGTCCAAAGTGCCATTCAGTAGAGTCCTTTCTGCCTCACTGCTAATTTTTTTAAGCCTTCGGGCGCAGAATATTGAAGAGGCAATAAAATACTTTGATTCTTTCCAGTTTGACAAGGCAAAGGAAATTTTCTTGCAACTGGCAAAAGATGAATCCAATCCCCGTATTGCCGAGGTGTACTACTATCTTGCTCGCCTTTCTGTTAACCCTGATTCTTCAATTATGTTTTATCGCAAAATCATAAATAACTACCCACAGTCACGCTATGCCGATGATGCCTATCTGGAAATCGCCAAAAGCAGCATTGCCCGGAGTGACCACAAGAGTAGTATTATTATTCTCAATGAATTGCTGAAAAATTATCCGGATACTGAATTAAAGGAAGAAATTCTCTTCTGGCTTGGTATTGCACACATTGAATCCGGAAATGAAGCTGAAGGTATTAAATTACTAAATGAACTCAAGGAAAATTATCCCAAATCAATCTGGGCTGTCCGTGCTTCAAGCATTGCCCTTGATACAATCCACCAATCAGTATATTATACAATCCAGGTGGGGTCATATCGCACCGAAGATAACGCCCAAAAATGTGTGGAAGAATTAAAGAAAAAGGGATTTGAGGCAAGGATAGTTGAGGCATTCATAAAGGGTGAAACATTTTATCGGGTCTGGGTGGGAAAATTTGAAACTGCTGAACAGGCTAAATCAGTCCTGCAAAAACTTGATTCAATTGGCTATAAAGGTAATGTGGTAAAAGGATACTGATTTAACGCAGTATCTGCATGCATCTTACACCCCTCTTAGAACAGTATCAAAAGATAAAAAATAGATACAAGGACACCCTCTTATTATTCCGGGTTGGCGATTTCTATGAATTTTACTATGAAGATGCAAAATTTGCCAGTTCTCTTTTAGGAATTACACTCACGGCGAAGACAATCGGCAAGGGTGTGAAGGTTCCCCTGGCGGGTATTCCAATAAAGGCAAGTGAAAACTATATTGCCCGGCTCGTGAAAAAGGGAATGAAGATAGCAATCTGTGAACAACTTGAGCCGGCGGAAAAAGGGAAAAAACTTGTAGCCAGGGATGTAATTGAGGTGATAACGCCCGGCACAGCCTTCAGACCCTCTTTACTGGAAGAACATAAGCCATTGAATCTGGCAAGTTGCCTCCCTGATGGGAGCAAGACCGGTATTGCCCTGTGTGATATAACTACCGGCGACTTTCACTGTGGTGAGATTGAGACAGTTGAACTTGCTGAATTCCTTGCCCGAAAAGAGGTCAAGGAATTGGTTATTCCCGAGGGGCTGAATATCAAGACTGAAATACCCCAATCAATTCTTGATGGATACCACTTCATTTTTGAGATTGCCTATAAACAACTCATTGAACATTTCAAACTGGTGACACTTGACGGTTTTGGAATTGAAGGATTGAAATTAGGGATATCCTGTGCCGGTGCCCTGTTGTATTATCTCAAGGAAAATCAGAAATCTTCCCTTCCTCAGATAAGTAAAATCCAACTTTTAAAACCAAAGGATGTCTTATATATTGACCAGACTACCAGAAGGAATCTTGAACTTGTTGAAAATATAAACGACCGACAAGAAATTAGAACGCTATTCTGGGCAATGGATAATTGTCTTACCGCATCCGGCAAAAGGCTGTTGCGTCGGGAGATACTGGAACCATTGGTTGACTGTGATAAGATCAATCTGCGTCTTGATGGGGTGGAAGAATTAATAAAAAAAGAATTTTTAAGACAGGAATTGAGAAGGTCGCTAAAATCTATCAAGGATGTAGAACGAATGACAACCCGTTTGATGTGCCAAAGGATTATGCCCAGAGAATTAAATGCCTTAAAGGATTCATTGAAGGTGTATCCGGAAGTAAAGGGTATAATCGGTGCATGCGAAAGTAAAATACTTACAGGAATAAGAAATGAAATTGGTGATTTTGCTGACCTCATAAAATTGATTGAATCGGCAATCACATCCGAGCCACCCGCAACACTGGAAGAATCGGGTATCATAAAACCCGGATTTTCAAAAGAACTTGACGAACTAAGAGAGATTGCCCGTTCCGGTAAGGATTGGCTGATAAAATTCCAGGAAAGGGAAAGGGAAAAAACCAGTATAAACTCACTGAAGGTATCTTATAATTCAATATTTGGTTATTACATAGAAATAACAAAACCGAACCTCCATCTTGTTCCAGATTACTACATAAGGAAACAGACCCTTGCAAATGCAGAAAGATTCTATACCCCTGAATTAAAGGAGTTTGAAGAAAAAATCCTCACGGCTGAAGAAAAGATAAAAAATTTGGAATATGAAATTTTTATCCAGATTAGAGAAGAAGCTGCAAAAAGGGGCGAGGAGATATTAAAGGCGACAAGGGCAATTTCCCTCCTTGACCTTCTGCAGTCATTTGCGGAAAGCGCCGTTTTATATAATTACACCCGGCCCGAAGTCAACAACGGTGAAAAGATTTTTATCAGTGAGGGACGCCATCCAGTGATTGAAAGATTGCTGGAGAAAGGTTCCTTTATTCCCAATGATACAGAAATTGATAGAGGTAAAAACCAGATACTCTTAATTACCGGACCGAATATGGCAGGAAAATCTACATACCTAAGGCAGGTTGCCCTGCTTGTAATAATGGCGCAGATGGGTAGTTTTGTACCGGCAAAAGAAGCCCGCATTGGTATAGTTGATAAGATCTTTACCCGAATCGGTGCCAGCGATGACATCTCACGCGGGGTGAGCACATTCCTTGCGGAGATGATGGAGACGGCAAATATCTTAAATAATGTATCGGAAAAAAGTCTGGTAATACTGGATGAGGTTGGAAGGGGAACATCTACCTACGATGGTCTGGCAATTGCCTGGGCAGTGGTTGAGGAATTACATAATGGAAAAAAACCCAGGGCATTATTTGCCACCCATTTTCATGAACTAACCAAGATTGAAGACTTTCTCACCGGAGTAAAAAACTACAATTTTCTTGTAAAGGAATGGGGGGATGAAATTATCTTTTTGCGAAAGTTGAGCCCAGGACCTTCAGACCAGTCCTATGGAATCCAGGTAGCAAGGCTTGCCGGTCTGCCTCAATCAGTGATAAATCGGGCAAAAGAGGTACTCACTAAATTTGAGGAAGGAGAAGTATTCAGTGTTAGAAAATTGAAGAAGAAGAAACTTACCCAGTCTGACCTTTTTATTGATAGAGTTTAATGGAGATATGGACTGTTTGTTCTTGACATTATTACCATCTTAAATATAATAAGCCACTTTTAAGGAGGTAAAATGGCAAAATGGCAATGCACGGTTTGTGGTTATATCTACGACCCGGAGTTCGGTGACCCGGATAATGGGATAGAACCAGGAACTCTTTTTGAAAATCTTCCGGAGGATTGGGTCTGTCCGGAGTGCGGGGCGGAAAAGGACCAGTTTGAGCCATATACTGAAGAAGATGAATATTAGAATCACTCCCCCTGGCATTTGATGAATTGAAGAAAATACTTAGAATTTGTCCAAGTGCCCCTGGGGTCTTAATAAACCAAACCGCGTGATTTCTTTCGGTTGTGGTTTTGAATGAGAAATTTTATTGCACAAGAATTGAAAAAAATTCCAGAATAGATTTTAAATGCGCCCAGATCTTAAGAAATAGTTTAAGGTATAAGGTTGAGATGCCTGACTAATTTAGTCAAAAATTAGCATCTTAATCCTAACCAAAAGCCATTTTAATCAGGTCATTGAGATTTGTATTTTCGGGTTTTTATCCGGGCGATAACAGGGATCATTTTCCTTTAAACCTCTCCTTCAGCGGAGGCGTCAAATAATAATGAATGAAGATGATGCAGCGCTTGTTAGAAGATTCAAAAATGGCGATACGGGGGCATTTGATTTGCTCTTTAAAAAATACCAGCAGGCACTATATTCAATCTGTTATCGCTACACAAGAAATGAAGATGACGCGCGGGAACTTACTCAGGATATATTTATTAAGATTTACCACAATCTTAATAAATTTAAAGAAAATTGCAAATTCTTTACCTGGGTTTACCGAATCGCAATTAACACCTGTATTTCTTTTAAACGGAAAGAAAGACCCGAGTTGGAAATCAAAGAATATCAACCAAATCCGGGGGAAAGGAATATAATCTTGAAAAAGGCAATTGACGATGCACTTATGAAACTGCCCGGTCGTCAGAGAATGGCCTTTATCCTGCGACACTATGAAGGTTATAAATTTGATGACATTGGCAGGATAATGAAAATATCAACCGGGGCGGCGAAGGCAAATCATTGCCAGGCAATAAAAAAATTGCGAGTATTATTAAAAGACTGGTTATGAAAAGTTGCCGATATAGCAAAAATATAATTGATTATATTGAAGGGTTGATGCCATTAAACGAGCGCGCTGATTTTGAGAGCCATCTAAAAATTTGTTCAGATTGTCAGAAAGAAGTTAATGAAATAAAAAAACTTTATGAAATATTAAACAAAGATGAAGTTCCGGAACTGAATGGCATATTCTTTGAAGATATAAGAATGCGGATATCCAAAAAGGAAATCTATTATAAACTGCCATTGTGGAAGATATTCGGTATACTTGTGCCAATGTTGACAGTATTCATTCTAATCCTTCTCAACTTAAAGACCGAACAAATGGTTGAATTTTCAATCCCGGTCTCTGAACTCCTGGATGATGAATACCTCAACAGCCTTCTGTTAGATAAGATAATAGACAAAAAGATTATAACTAATTTTGAAATTCTGGAGGAATATTTAACCCCGACGGTTGAACAGGATTTAGATGAAATGAATAAAGATGAATTGAAGGTATTTATGGAAGTTTTAAGCCAAAGATACAATGTGACAACATAGGAGGAAACTATGAAAAGAGCAATCTTGGGTCTATTTTTAATTCCACTATTATTTGCTCAGGACGAATTTGATGAAAAGGACCCCAGAGAGATTATTGAAAAGGTAAGAATATACAAGTTGACCGAGGCACTTGATTTAACAACCGAGCAGGCAACCAGGTTCTTCCCGAAGTTGAAGGAGATGAGAAAAAGTGAGCAGGAATTTCAAAAAGAAAGGATAAAATTGGTTAAGGAACTAAAGGCACTCATTGAGGCAAATGCACAGGAATCAGAAATAATTAAAATTCTAAATAGATATTCTGAAATCCATAAAAAAAGAATGATAGACCACGCAAGAGAACTTGAAGGGTTAAAGGAAGTTCTTACACCACTCCAGCAGGCAAAGTTTCTGATATTTCAGGAAGAATTCGAAAGAGAAATCAGGAACCTGATAAGAGAGGTAAGAAAAAGACATCCACCACCAAAATCTGAAGATTAAGATCTTGGTCCTTAAAATTTATAGTAATGAAACCTAATTAAGGAATATAACCTTCTTGATATAATTGTACTTTCCAATATTAAAGTGAACAAAATAGATACCCGTTTGAATTTTTTTACCACGAATATCCTTACCATCCCAGATAATTTGGTGCCTGCCGGGCGAGACAGACCCCAACCATAATTTATGTACAATCCTGCCATCTCCACCATAAATTTTGATCTCCACCGTTTGTACCTCCTTGATTTGATAATCAATAATAAATCTTGAATGCAATATTGAAGGCACGGTCAGAATAAATTGTGGTATGGGAATTGGAACCTTTTTATCTTCGGTAATACTCAACCCATGAACCTTTATCTTCCATATATACTGAGAATATGCCGCACCAGTATATAGATAACCAATACCCGATTCTTCACAGTAGGTGATTCCCTCTGGATGGTCATCTGGTGGTGCTGGATGGTCTCTACTCATAATTACATTAAATGATGATGGAGCAACCAAAAGTTTTTTAATTGCTCCAGTTCCATAATCATTAGCCCAGATTATTTCATCACGCTGGTCATAAGTAATATCCATAAACCACTGGATATTACCATCCCCTT
Source organism: Caldifarciminota bacterium (assembly GCA_039802265.1). Taxonomy (GTDB): domain Bacteria; phylum Hydrothermota; class Tepidihabitantia; order SM23-42; family JAOAFX01; genus JBDRWI01. The sequence goes on from JBDRWI010000052.1 coordinate 9,191, forward strand.
GATAGATTGTATTAATGTTTCCGAAGGTATCCATCTTGACTAAACGCTGTGAGTCCACTTCAGCAGCCCAGAGATACTGACCATCCCAGGTCAATCCCCTTATGTCATAATTGACACTAAAGTTTCGGATAAGGTTACCCAGTGTATCAATCACCCAGATTCTTCCCTGATTTGGATAAAATTCAGAAGTATAAAGTTGACCATTTATCATTGTCAAACCAAGGCAGTAATGAATTCCCCCACCTGGAAAGTTAAATTGGTGCACAATGGAGCCGTCAGATTTCCTGAGTTTATAGAATACAGGATAGGAATTGGTTGCATTTGTAAAATTCCAGAGATAATCACCATCATCGGTTAGTCCCATGCGGAATTCACCCAGGGGTGCAGGAATTGAATCAACAATAATCCACCAGTATGTTATAGAGATTGTATGTATTGTATCATTGGTCGGGTTCCGATCCCGGCGGAGACTGGTAAAGGCAGTCACATTAAATGTACAATTCTCCAGGTTTGGCACAAACCAGGGTTGACTGAAGGTAATTGTCGTTGTATCACGTGGTGCAAGACTATCAATATAGACTGTCTCATTATACTGAATTCCAGATACTGATTCAATTCTAAAAGTCACCGGGAAAGACTCCGGATAATCACCGATATTCCTTACCCTTAACTTGGGATAAATCACCCCCCCGGGGAGAATGTGTTCGCCCGGTTCAAGGACACTATCTGGTTTTACATCATGAATAAATAGTGTTCTATTTTCATCATAGATAATCACTAAATCGGATAGATTCCCATTTTTTCCAGATTTAAATTTCTTCACTCCACTTGGGTCATAAAATGCCTGATTGACTGCTACGGAGATAAATGAAATAATTAGTCCGTTCTTAATTAAATTCATACTCTCCCTTTGATTTTCTCTTAGCCTTTAAGAGTTTCATTATGGTATCTCTCTTATTATAAGGGGCGTAAAGAATAAGATAACTGGAAAGTATCCGATAAATAGAGAAAAGCCTGCGGTCATTTTTTATCAATTCAATATGTCTCTTTATTGTTTCTATATCTCCCCTAACTATCGGGCCACTAAGGGCATAGCGGAGTCCTGATACCCTTATATTTTGGAGTGTTTGTTCCATTAATGGTAATACAACCTCCCGGAGTTCTCGTTCACCCCATCTCATCTTTTTCGTTAAATTTAATATCCCTGTGATTAGACCCACTAAAAGATTGCTGGCATAAACGCCGGTCAGATGGCAATAACCTTTATGTTCCTTTTTTATCTTTTTAATTATAAAATTACTTCCACCAAAGATCCTGCCGGCAATTTTGTATGCCGAATAATCGCCCTGAAAAAAGAGATAGATTTTATCCAATCGGGGTGGAATGATAATACGAGGAAATGTAGCATAAGGGTGCAATGAACCGCGAAATATTCTATTGCCTTTTGGGAAAATCTCCGCAGGCAGTATCCCACTAAAATGGAAGCAGTATCTTATTTTTTTATCATCAAAGTAAATAACCGCCCTTTTGAAGGCATTAAGGATTTCGTCATCCGGAGTGGTAAAAAATAAAACATCGCTTTCTTTTATCAAATTTTTAAAAGTTGGATTTTTTTCTATCTTCAAAATTTTTATTGCCCTTTTTTGATTTTCTTTTTTTATGTCATATACACCGATAATATCAACTCTGTCTTTTATAAGATAACACAGTGCTAAGCCTACACGACCACAGCCAATCAGGCCAATCTTCATAAGTTCTTTACCAGTTGCTCCATTTCCGTATAGAGGGCGGTGGAATCCACCTTTATCTCGGGAGCGATTTTTGCCACAAGGTCCTTTAAGATTTTACTTGGACCGATTTCCAAAAAAAATTCATACCCTGAATCTTTGATATTCTCAATCGCCCTTACCCAGTTTACCTGCGAAAGCATCTGTCTTTTAAGGGCATTCTTGATTTCACTACCCGTTATAATGACCTTCTGTTCTACAACGGAATAGAAATCTCTTTGTGCATCCCGAAATTCAATTGTATCAAGAAACTGCCCAAATTCAGCCGCTGCTTCTTTGAGATAAGGACTGTGCCAGGCACCACCAACATCCAGCAGAATACCCCTTCCCTTATTTTGTGATGCAAATTGGGCAATTATTTTAATTCCTTCTTTTGAACCTGATACCACAATTTGATTCGGAGCGTTAATATTGGCAATAACAACCGGCTCATTTATCTCTGAAGATACCCTTTCGCATTCTGCCTCAAGGAGTTTGATATCCATGCCCATGACCGCCATCATCGTTCCCTCTTTACCGCCTTTTTCCATCACCTCCCCGCGTTTTTTAATGATTCTTATACCATCATCAAAATTTGTGCCCTCGCAATATATTACAGCCGTCGCCTCACCAAGGCTATGACCCAATGAAACAGCACCCCAAACGCCCATCTCCTTTAAAATTTCAGCATAAGCCAAAGAAACAACACTTATTGCGGGCTGGGCAATGCTGGTAAAAGAAGGGGTCTTTGATGCCTCTTCGCCCCAGAGATATTTTTTTAAGTCGTAATTCAATAAATCACAACTTTTATCAATAATTTCCTTTGCCTTCTTATAACGGTTATAAAGCTCTCTACCAATTCCCGGCTTAAACGCGCCCTGACCATCAAACAAAAATGCAATCTTTCTCATTTAACCTCCTATACGGTATCCAAAATTATTCTATACATTTTTTTGTCACAGTCAACAGAGATATTAAAAGTCCATATTTTAAATCTTTAAGTTGACATCATTCTATTTCTGAATATAATTGCTGTAAGAGTACTGCCGAGATGGCGGAACTGGGAGACGCGGCGGACTCAAAATCCGCAGTGCTGAAAGGCGCGTGGGGGTTCGACTCCCCCTCTCGGCACTCTCCCGGGAAGGCGGGGCAACCTCCCAGAGTCGTTATTTCACATACGCATCGTTAGAGCATTTATTGAGTAAGTTGTAAATAAGCAAAGATAAATATATCTCATCTCTTGTGGAAAGACTTATGGTAACGCGAAAAAAGAAAAATAACTTTAATAGGGTAAGGCTTAATAGCCCCCTCCCCCTTGCCCTCTCCCACAGGGGAGAGGGATTTGATATATCCGAGGAGACTATGGGAAAAGGAGATTAATTCAGGATTTTTCTCTTTATTCCCCTCCATCAAGGGAAAAATCAAAGAGAATTCAGTTGGTATTAATCTTGACACAAAAGTTCTTTTTAATATAATTAATTTCATTGTATTGGAATTTGAAAAAATTCCAATACAAGAATAATGAAAATTTTCATTATAGAAAAGAATATGGACAAGATACATCCGGGGTTTCTGATAGTCGCTGGAAAGTGCACAACTTTAAGATGGAGCGTCTCTGGGGGTTTCAGGGGTTCTCCCCTGATGTATCTTGTCCTTAACGAAAGGAGTCAAAAATGGCAAGAAGATGCGCAATCTGTAAAAAGGGGGCACAGGTTGGTTCAAAGATTAGCCATGCCCATAATGTTACAAAGAGAAGATTCCAGGCAAATCTTCAGCGGGTAAGAATAAAAATAGACGGTAAGATAAAAAGGGTACTGGTATGTACAGATTGCCTGAACGCCGGTAAGGTTACAAAGGCATAGATGGGCTGGCTCTATACCCTAATAAGTGTCTTTATTGTAAGCGGAATTTCACTGATTGGAATCCTCTTTGTCTCCACCAACCACACTCGCCTCTCCCAAATCCTTTTGCTTTTAGTAAGTTTTGCTGCGGGTGCATTATTGGGCGATGCCTTTATCCATCTAATACCTGAGACCTTTGAAGAATTGGGTTTGAGCCTCAAATCTTCAGTCTATATAATCCTCGGGATATTGATATTCTTTATCCTTGAAAAATTTTTACGCTGGCGGCACTGCCATATACCTACATCAAAGGAACACCCCCATCCGGTTGCCATAATGAATCTTATTGGAGACTTGATTCATAATCTCATCGACGGTATGATTATTGGCGCAAGTTACAGTGTAAATTTTTCAATAGGACTTGCCACGACTATCGCCGTAGTTCTTCATGAAATTCCACAGGAGATAGGAGACTTTGGAATACTCGTATATGCTGGTTATACAGCGAAGAAAGCGCTTCTATTGAACTTTCTCTCTGCCTTAAGCGCAATTGTTGGTGCCATTATTTCTCTGGTGATCGGTCCCCAGGTAAAGGGATATTCAATTACGCTCCTGCCCATCACTGCTGGTGGTTTTATTTATATTGCCGGTTCGGATTTAATCCCTGAATTGCAGGGATGTGAAACGCTGTCGGGTTCTCTGTTACAGTTGATGGCAATGAGCCTGGGGGTTATCCTGATGGCACTTTTAACCTTCTTGGAATAAATTGAGATTCAATCTTTTTGATACAATCTTTATCTTAAGGCCGCTCATTCTCATTGTGGTCTGGAATTTTTTTCTCATCGGAAATTATCTGGCAACCAGATCAAGGGTTTTAAATAAAGATGTAGTCTTAGGATTGTTGATATACACCGCCCTGATGGGTGGTGTATATATTCTAAATCAGATAACCGATATTGAAACCGACCGTCTCAATAAAAAACTTTTTTTGCTATCTGAAGGATACATACCTTTAAGATTTGCAATTATGGAGATGGTTATTATCTGGTTTTTTGCCCTGGCTATCGGAGCAAGATTCGGCTGGATATTTATGATTTTTATATTGCTCTCCCTGCTCTTGGGTGTTTTTTATTCACTACCCCCGGTAAAATTGAAAGGCAGACCAATCTTGGATACATTGAGCAATGCTATTGGCTATGGTATGCTGAACTTTGCGGTAGGCTGGCTCAGTCAGAGACCATTTGAATGGTCAATGTTTATAAAATTCCTCCCCTATTTTTTGAGTATCAGTGCGGTATTTATAAATACTACAATTGTTGATATGGAAGGGGATAAAAAATCTGGTGAGATCACCACTGCCGTATTTCTTGGCGAAAAGCCCGCTTATCTTTTATCTTCAGTCTTGATGGCAGTGGCAGTAATTGTTTCCTTGCTCATGCATGACATAATCTGTTTTATTCCTTCGGCAATCGTATTACCCTTATTTCTCTATCTCCTGCTTGACTACAAAAAAGAAAACCCAGCCAGTCGCAAATTAACTATCTTATCGTTCAGATTACCCGGGCTAATCTTCACCATCATTACTGGATATCTGTATCCCCCTTATTTAATATTCTTGTTTATTCTCATCATTGGAATGAAAGTTTACTACAAGTATCGTTTTGGTATAGTCTATCCAACCCTGACACAAGGATAAGCACTTATCCTATTAGCCATACCAACATCAAATGTTAGGACTTTTCTGACAGGCTGGATAGGGGATGAACTATCTTGCTTACAAAAACCCTACATGTTTTAAGACTTCAGCAACTTTAGGTTCTTTTTTCGCCAGCTCTCTCAATGCCCTCTCTATTAGGTTTTGCCTATCTTCCAATTGACGGTGCATACGCACAACTGGTGTTAAGGCAGTCTTTCTATCCCAGATTGCAAAGCCAATCGTTACTGCAACAATCCCAGCGAAGGCCATAACGATACCAATCATAATGTTGGTTAATTGGTCAAACCGCTTGTCAATTGACTCAAACCGCTTATCAATTGATTCAAATCGCTTATCGACGCTCGCCTGGAATTCCTTTAGTGTTGTTTCAATCTTTATCAGTCGGTCACGGTCTTCAAGGGTAAATGGAATCTCTTTGGCAAAAAGGCTTGAAAAAATAAAAATACCTGATAAAAGACCGAAGAAAATCTTTTCGTGCATTATAATACCCCTTTTACTAATTTCAATTCTATTCAAATTCAAGCAATTGTCAAGGAAAACTTTTCTCACGCACCCCTTGATAAAAAATTATTTATGGATATAATAGGGTATGCTTGTAATAGGCATTATGCACGACTACCTATCTACCTACCGTAACTCTATCCAGATAAACTCTCTTATCCCGGTCTCAAATTTTAAATCCAAACCAATATCACTGAACAATAGGATTTTCAAGAATCCACTTCACTCTTCCCACTGGGCGAGGATTAAAGTAAAGAGTCCTCTTGATATGGTTTGTTTTAGTATTTGGAGATTTGAATCCAGTTGGTATTTGGTGCTTGGGATTTGTGATTTAAGTAAGATACATCAGGGGAGAACCCCTGAAGCCCCCAGAGACGCTCCATCTTTAAGTCTGTGCACCTTCCATCGGCTATCGGAAACCCCTTCTTGTCCTCCTTTCTATAATGAAAAATTTCATTTTCTTGTATTGGAATTTTTCAAATTCCAATACAATAAGAATAAAGGAGTAGGGACTTCAGTCCCGTGCTGTAGAGGCACGACCAAACCGTGCCGTAACTCTGCTTCTGTGGTTTTTTTGTTTAAGCAGAGTATGATCTTTGACAATTTATTTGGAAACTGATAGCCTTTAATCAGCGGCTTGTGCGAATCAATTCTCTGGTCTTTTCACCATCAGCCGCAATAAGGCTGCAAATATAACTAATCAATTCTCTCGTTTCCCGCCTTCCTTCTTCAATCATTTCTTTTGTTTCACG
>JBDRWI010000053.1:0-15654 GCA_039802265.1 Caldifarciminota bacterium
ATTGCATAGTTAAATCCCAAAATCCAGATAAAGTAGCGCAGGATCGTTTCACTCGCAGAATTGCTGCGCTTGCTAATTGAGATAAAATCCTCACGGATTAACTCCTAAAAACTCGTTGGTCGTTGGACGGTTGCGAAAAGCGCATCGTTGCGCGGTTTCGTTAGTCGGATAAGAGTCTGACGACTTAACTACAAGAGATAAAAGCCAGAAAGGTAGAGGATATTCTGTCATTAGCATCGAGCACTGCGGATTTGCCACATATATTTCTCACACATTCAGAAATTTCAAAGCGAAATTGTAAAATGATGTTGCATTATCAAGAATATCCTGCGCTGATTCTTTAGCATAGATATATCCATAATCGGCATCTTCACGAAGGTCCATTGCAGTCCGTAAATTATCAAGATGTTTAGATGGCATTTCTCTTTTATTTACAAGTAACTCCTGCAATGCAATCAATAAACAACGATGGCTCTTTTCACGATAACCTTTTCGAAAAATCAGCGCCCTTGCACAATGGAACATTGCATAATACCCTTGAATAGTAGCCCACTTTGCATCGCCAGCTTTCAAAGATTGCCTTGCTCTCTCAAGGTCATAAGCAGCAGCGTTAAGTTCCTTTCTTATCATCTTATCTGTTGCCTTGAATGGTTTCAACTTACCATCATCAAGACAATTTTGAAATTCTTTATTCATTCTTCTCCCAGAGCACAATACCTCTTGTAATCTGTTCAAACAAAGAAGGGTCTTTTTTCTTCAAACTGGAAAATTCAATACTGTTCATAACTACAGGCACAATCCTGGTATTTTTAGCGAGAATTTTTCTAACCCGGGTTGCGTCGTTTGTTATGACCAGAAGGTCAATATCACTCTCAGAAGTATCTTCCCCCTTTGCCGAACTGCCAAATAGTATTACCCGACGCGCACTATCTCCCAATTTCTTGACGAGTGGCATTAGCGACGATGTGGTAAACAATATCTTCAATTGCTTTATTACAGGATTACCTGAATCAATCTGATAAAATTTCATACGACCTTTTCTATTGCAATAAATCAGACCATCTTTTGAAAGTTCATTTAATACCCGACTGGTAAAACCCAGACTTAAACCGGTCTTTCGTGAAACTTCGCGCATATGGACATCTTTATCCGCCTCTATCAAAAATTTAAGAATGGTTAGGGGTGATTTTTTGTTCATCCAGGTGAACATGTGTTCATCTCCATGAACAATTATCTATATCCAACGGGAAAAGCCAAGGGCATCGGAGTTTCGGAGGGACGGAGGAAAGGCATTGCGGATTTCGGATTGCGGAATGCGGATTTGACAAGATACAAAATACGGAGGAAAGGCATTTCGGATTTCGGATTGCGAATTGCGGAATGAGAAAAAAAGATAGGCTACCGCTATCGTCAGTTCCACGCTGACATCCACAGAGGCGGGCTGATCCCCTGTGCCCGACAAGGGCGCTCTGTTCATATATCCGCCAGAAATCTTAAAAAAACTGCTACCCCAGGGGTAGAGTTTTTAAGTTCAATCAACAGGGGTCATTAATATAATTGGAAAATTATATTGAAAATAAAAGAAATGTCAAGGTAAAAAGAGAGACTGGATGCTGGAAAGGGCATTTTGAATTGCGGATTGCGAATTGTGAAAACGACATTTCGAATTGCATAGTTAAATCCCGAATTTTTAAGCAAATTAGTTTGTCATTATTAACCATTTTACAAATGGTATAGTTTTAATTTTAATTCCATTTAACTCTTCTTCAAATTCCTGATCTTTAGTAATTATAAAGCCTTTCTTTTTCTTTAACATTTTACAGGCTTCAATCAAACCATTATACTCACGCCCTCTATTTTCATCTGTTATCTCCCAAGTAACCTGGAGCGGTTCAAAAATTCTCCCGGATTTCTTTATGATAAAATCACATTCATATTCAGCAGCGTTATAATAAATTTCATATCCATTTCTTATTAATTCCAAAAAGACTATATTTTCAAGGGCACGCCCCCAATCAAATGATTTTGTCCTTGAAGCAATGCCAATATCAACAAGATATACCTTTGCCGGGTTTCTCAAACGCCTATATGAAGACGGAGAAAACACCCTTGTCTCAAAGGTTAGCATAGATTGAATAAATGCGCGATAATAGGTAAAGATAGATGATTTTGAAAGCGGAAATCTGCCTTTAAATTGTTTGTAGAATGCCAATCCTGAAAATTTTGAACTGAAATTAGCGAACAAATTTTCCCTTAAAGCCTCCAAGAGATTGAGATTATTTATGTTGAATTGCTCAACCAAATCTTTAAAAAACATTGCATTTAAATATTGATATAATATCTTTTGTTTATCAAAATCACTCTTTGCAAATACTACTTCAGGAAAACCACCATATTTGAGATATTCAAGTAAATATCTACTGAGCATCATCTTCTCCTTACCATACAGAATGCTTTTATCAAGAACAATACCCTGCGCCATCAAAAACTCTCTGAAAGAGAAAGGAAATAGAGGAACAGCCCATTCCCTGCCACGGAGTGAACTGCTTATATTCTGGGGATTAATTTTTGATGATGAACCTGCCACATAAAGAGTGATCGCCTCCCTTTCAACAAGACGTCGGGCATACCTCTCCCACTCTAAAACATTTTGAATCTCATCAAATAGAAAAATGACATCCTTTTTATATAACAGATGCGGATACAGTTCAAAAAAACTTTCCCTTATTTTATCAAGTTCGCTGATAGCAATACCATTCAGTCTTTCATCCTCAAAATCAATGTAAAGTGCGCGACCTTTATTTTGTTTAAAAAGTTCGTATAAGACAAAGGTCTTACCACTGCGCCGAACTCCATAAATCACATTAACTTTTTTCAATCGCGTGGTGATTGGTAAACCCTGGCGTGGCAATATCTTACTGATTTGATTATTGATGAATTGCTCGTTTGATTTAATAATTTCTTTTATTGTTTCTTTGCTTATCATTTTTGTCCTTTTCCAAGGGACATTTTACTGAAAATTTGTCCTTTTGTCAAGGACGAAGAGATATCTGGTCGGTATGACGGAATTGCGGATTGCGAAGACGGCATTTCGGATTTCGAATTTCGGATTGCGGAATGCGGATTGCGGAAACGGCATTTCGGATTGCGGATTGAGAAAAAAAGATAGGCTACCGCTATCGTCAGTTCCACGCTAAATTGAGTAACAGGCTGACTCCTTCTGCCTCAAAAAGGACGCAGTGCCCATCTCTATAAAAGAAAATCTTAATATAGAGGCAGCAACATTACTTATTATAGATATTATATAAAAAATGTAAATATGTCAAGGCAAATGAAATCTGAGTCCTCTCCACATTTTTTAAAACTCAAATGCACAATATTTGAAAGGATTGTGGATTTTCAATATTCTACATTAAAATTAAATTGAATAACCTGTAAATAACCGAAATAATAAATGTCTCCCCTCCCTTGATGGGAGGGGATAATGGGGAGGGTGATTATTTCAGGTTTTTCCCACCCCCACCCTGAAATGAATTCAGGGCAGGCTCTTTTTCCTCCCCCATGAAAGGGGGAGGAAAGTGGAGAGGAGTCAGAAATGAAATATCAAAAGAGTGAAAGGAAGATTCAAAATGAACCTATCTCAAAAGAATTATCTCTTCTCCCCTTTTAAACCCTCCAGCCTCTAATCTTAAAAGATAAACACCCGCAGGTAAACGTCGGTTTCTGTCATCGCAACCATCCCAGACAACCGATCCCCGCTCACCGTTTAACTTTAGTGGAGAGAATTTCTTAACCAGTCTCCCGGATACATCGTAAATCTTTAAAGTAGCAACTATAGAGGAGTGAGTAGCAAGATTGAAATTTGGGACCTGGTATTTAATCACGCATTGATTGGGGAAGGGATTAGGAGAGATTGTCAGGTAACCCGACTTTGCACCAATTCTTCTATTTTCAGTAACGACCTGGAGTGTTGCCTTGAATTTGACCGTGCCAATGTCATAATAGGTGGGAGCGCTCAATGTCCTGCCGGTGATTGCCAGTTCACCGGAAATGGGATGGGCAGCAAGTGCCAGGCAGTAGTCAAGCGAGTCAGAAAAATCGTAGGTGACTGCCCATTGTAATGTTCCAGATGAATCATACATTAAGGCGATGTAGTCGTTATAGGTTGTTATGCCTCTGCTGGTTCCTCCAATATAAATGTTGGCATACTGGTCCATTGCCATACACTTTCCGCCGACCTCATCTGACGGTGTGTCATAGTTATTTGCTGGTCCGTTATACCTCTGGACCCATTGCTCATTGCCGTTTGCATCATATTTTATGAGGACAATATCGGAGCCGCTACCCAGTCCCTGGCTCTGACCAACAACATAGACATTCCCCGCATCATCCACCTTGATTCCATAACCACCATCTGCACCACTCGTGTCCGGATTATTATAGGTAACCGCCCACTCTTGATTTCCGAGCGAATCGTATTTTATGGTAATAATGTCCGTGGTCGTATTCAAATTGCGCACCGAACCAGTAATATACACATTACCACTTTGATCAACGCAAATATCCCGCGCCTGGTCAGAACTATCGGCAGTTCCGTTATAAGTCCTGACCCAGATTGTATCTCCAGTCTGGGCATTGAGTTTTGCAGTCAGGCAGTCATATCTTGTACCCGTTGCATAGGGATTTACATAGCCGGTGACATAGACATAGCCCTGATTATCCGCAATTACCTTGTGCCCCTTGTCATTGTAGTTGCCTGAACCATTTATGCGATTGACCCACAACTGATTGCCACTGGAATCATATTTGACTGTTGCAATATCGTCCTGATATGATGCACCCCGGCTGTAGCCGGTGACATAGACATTCTCCTGGGAATCAATACACACCCAGTGGGCAAAGTCGTAGCCATTGCCGGTGCCGTTATATCGCCTTGTCCAGACAGTATCACCGTTTGACCGATATTTAATGGTGAGATAGTCTCCAGCACCTGAGCTCATTGTATAACCGGTGAGATATAAACTGCCCGAAGGGGCAACAACGATGGAACTTGCTCTTTCATTGGCTGAACCCGGACTTACGAAATTCCTGACCCAGACAGTATCACCGGAAAGATTATATTTTATCGTGGTCCAGTCATTTCCCGTGCCCGAAGTTTCCGTGGTACCGGTGACATAGACATAGCCGGAATCGTCCATTGCAATGGCATAGCCCCAGTCTGACATTGCCCCGGGGCTGGTCCAACGATTTGCCCAGAGTGTATCAACCTGGGCAAAGATGATTGGTATCAATGCAAGACTAAAAAAGACTGCCATAAAGGCCTCCTCGGATATATCAAATAAAAGGGTAAGATGGCTCAAAAAGGCTCAAGAAGTGAGAGAGGGCATAAATGGCAAGAAGGCAAAAATGGCAATCACTAACATCAGTAAGAAAGAAATTGACCATCGGTTTCGGTTTAGAAATGCGATATAGTTTAGTTATTGTACTTAGTAACCAACAAACGACAACCAATAGACTAATCTCGTTTCCAAACCAAAACCTAAACCGTTTATCATATCTTGCCATGTTGAGCTTTGTTTACCTGCTATCCCCTTTTATTTTACCATAAGTATTTCACCCTCACCTTGTTCTTCTCCCTGAGGTGAGGGTTGTGCAATACTCCTTACCAATATCATCGGTATTGCCCTGAACTTCTACATCCATCTCCGCATGCATTTTGAGAATCTATGCCGAATCATACATAATGACCTCTTTAAGACCTGAGGTCGTGAACAGAACACAAGGAACAGTGGTAAGAAGGGATAAGATTAAAGACATAACGAAACATAAAACTCCGGTTAGATATAAGGGCAATTTGAGGCAATTAGGCATAAAATTTGGCATATAAACCAAATACTACTTTTTGTAGTATTTTGAATAATACTTATAGTAATAGTGATAATAATAACTTCCTGATTTTGGTGGTGCACCATTTATCACCACACCAATTATTTCTGCGTGTGCCGATTTCAGTATATCACTGGCATTCTCCAGTTCTTTAAATCCAGTCTTGCTATACATTGCAGTAATCAGGACACCGTCACAGAACCGCGCCAGGTATGTGGCGTCAGCAAAGAGCAGGATAGGCAGACCATCAATAATGATATAGTCATATTCTTTCTTGAGTTTCTGCAATATCTGATTCATCTTCTCCGATTCAAGGAAGATAAATGGATTCGCCGGAATATTACCAACGGGCAGGAGGTAGAGGGTGACGGAGGTATCCCGGGCTATCTGCTCTTTGTCTTCCTCGGCACTGGTCGCCTGGTAATGAATGACCGTGGATTCCAAATTCGCATTTCCGCTCAGAATATCAAATATACCATTTGCCTTTTTCATCTTTAAGACATCGGTGAGATGCCCCCGCTTTTTACGAAAGTCGGTATCAATTAAAAGGACTCTCCTACCGGCATTTGCCATCACATAACCGAGATTCAGGGCAACAAATGTCTTACCCACCTCTGGACCGGGTGATGCGATATAGATAACACGGTACTGCTTCTCCGGATGGGCAAATTCAAGGTGAACCGATAGTTTTCGGAATGCCTCAAATTCGGCGGATGAACGGTCCTGGACAAATTCCAGTAAACGCCGGAGCCTGGGTGATTCCTTCAATCCCAGAAGATTTGCCGAGATTTGTCCGATATACTCAAGACTCAGACTTGGTTTGATTCTTTTCTCCTCAGCATTTAGCAGAGAAGGGATTGTGCCATAGATTGAGAGATTAAGTCGCTCCTTGATTAGTTCCGGGTCCTTTATTGTATTATCAAAATATTCAACGACAAAGACAACTGCAGTGCCAATCAGCACTGCAAAGAAGAAAGACAAAAATATTGAAAGCAAAACCCGACGGGGATTGACCGGGGTATTCTGGACAAACGGCGGATTTATCAGTTTGATGTCCGATGTTACTCCTGCCTCCTGGACCCGCGTCTCTTCAAGTTTCTCGGAAAAGAATGTATACAACTTCTCGGCGGTTTCCTTATCCCTTTCCAGCCGGGCAAGGTTGATTTCATCCGATGGGATATTCTCAAGTTTGAACTGCAATGCCTTTATCTGATTTGCCACACCCTGGATATCGGTCTTGATTGTCCGGACCCGACGCCCTATCTCATCCTTGAGTTGTTCTTTTAGCCCATCGTATTTTGCCTTGAACTCGGCATACCTGGGATGGTTTGTTGAATACTCCTTTAATATCCCTTTCAGGTCGGCATCAACCTGAATTAACTGAGAGTATAGTTGCTGGATAATGGGTTCGGAGATCATGGTCGTGGCAAAATTCAATGGCAGGGTGCTCAAGGTATCGGCTGAGAGGTAATTGTTAATATCGTTGAGAATCTCCTCTTCAATCTCCAGTTGATTCTTTCTTGACTCTAATGTTGATATCTGATTTATAAGGGCCTGGGTTGATGCCCTTAAATCGGCAATCTTTTTGGTTTCTTTAAATAGCCTTATTCTTTCTTCAAGTTCATTCAAACGCGCCTGATATAAATTGAGTTGTGACTCAATGAAATTCCGGGACTGGACAAACTGGAGGCTCTTTTCAAGGATATTTTCTTTTATCAGATAATCAGCAAGGGCACGGGCAATCTGCAGCCCCTGCTTTTTGTCTCCCCAGTAGAATTCAATCCTTAAGATACCAATAAGACTCATCCCCGGAAAGATTGTCTTGGCGGTAACTGCCTTTTTCCCTGCCTGCTCACCAGAGACCGGCACACCCGAGCGATCGCCCGCCCTTTCAACCTTGTCTGCCTCAAGGACCTTTACGGCAATTGAGTTGCGCAGGGCAACTGCCATGCGATGCCGGGGATAGAATGAAATTGAATATGTCTTCGCGAGATTTGGGGTATGAAACGAATCAATTGTAAACTCAAGTGCCCCAAGATTGATGTATTCACCAAATTTCTTCTCAATTGATTCGTTATTTACCCTTAATGCAAATCCCCGGCCATTTTCCAGGATCCTCAGGATATAAGGACCCAGAGGCTGGTCAAAATCGTGCCTAATCTGCACTTTTATTGCTAATTCCGAACCGCCTTCCTTGACAAATGTATAAAGACCAAGGCTATCAACAACCTTTTCGGAAAGTTTCAGGCTCAAGAGGGTGGCGATTACCCGCTGGGTCACGGTACCGATCTGGGTCGTGGGTGCCTCGCTGGTGCTACCAAAGAATCCCTCTACCGGACGATTCTCGGCAATGCCGACATCAAAACTGGAAAGGTATATTGGTGTATAGGGTCTTGATACACGGAAGAGAAGAATCACTAAAAAGACAGGAAGGGCAAATATGAAAAATAACCGGCGCCGCCGGAGAAACTTATACCACAATTCCTGAAGGCTTAATGGTTTCTCTGCTTCAAGAAGATACTCTGCGGGTTCGCTATCACCTTGTTTCATTTAACTACTCCATTATAAGGATTATATAGAAAAATTCTATCCTGTCAACAGGATTTTATCATTTGCATCCGGCGATTTCTTTTCTCAAATTATATCAACGCCGAAACAGCGATGGAGATTTATATCAATACTATATCGTCTTCGTTACAATCAATTCTTTTAATTCAATACCGGAACTGCCCAGTACCCGGCTGACCTGACCATCACGGAAATATCGCTCAACCGGATAGTCCTTCATATAGCCGTAACCACCATAGACCTGAATCGCATTGGTCGTGACCTCAGCAACCATTTGATTGCTTAAATAACGGGCTAAAGCAGCGGCGCGGGTAAAGTCTTTACCATTATCCCTGATCACTGCTGCATCGTAGAGCAAAAGCCGCACCGATTCAATCTGGGTTGCCATATCGGCAATCATTTCCCGGACCATCCCAAAGTTGATGATTGGTTCGCCAAACTGTACCCGCTCCTTTGCATATTTTATTGCATTCTCCATAGCGGCCTCTGCGATACCGAGATTCAGTGCGGAATAACCGAGATTGGAAAATAATTTCAGCTCAGCCATTATGGAATTCCCCTCGCCTTTAAGTTGATTTAGAAGTGGCACAGTGCAATCATCAAAGATAATCTCATTGATACCGCCCGCATTCATACCAATGATATTATTCTTCCTGTTTCTTTTTATCCCGGTGATTGTATCATCAATAATCAGGGCATTGACCTTGCCTGCAGATTCAACAAATAATATGAACGGTCCACAGGCATCGCCATTGAGCAGGATATGATTTCTGCCGGTGATTCTATAGCAACCATTCTCTTCTTTTACGGTCAGTTCATTTGTAGCAAATTCTGCAAACCCGCCAATAACCCTTCCGCTGGCGGCATCCGGCAGGTATCTCTTTTTCTGCTCTTCATTACCAAATTTGACAATGGTATGGGAGAATAATATATTGTGGGCAAGAAGGATGAGTGCGGTGGAAGGGCAGACCCTGCTTATCTCTTCAAGGCCTACCAGTAATGAAACGGTATCAAGGAGACAGCCACCATAGACTTCAGGTATTGTGGCACCACAGAGGCCCATTGCACCGAGCTGGGTGATAATCTCCTTTGGATATATCCAATTTTTGTCAAATTCATCAACCTTTTCGGCAATAACATCCCTTGCAAACTTTCTCACCTCACTCTGTAATAACTGAACCTCTTTACTCAATTCCATCTTCACTCCTTTTTGTATCCAATCTCACGGATAATCTCCAGGGCAATCTGTCCCCGCTGAATCTGGTTTGTGCCTTCATATATCTGGGTAATCTTGGCATCGCGAAGCATCTTTTCTACATTGTATTCTCTTAATAATCCATAGGGACCCATAATCTCAATTGCCTTAAGGGTCATCTTCATTGCAATATCAGAAGGGAATAACTTGGCGAATGAGGCCGGCATCGTGGTATTCTTTATACCCCCATCAATGGCGCGGGCAGCGGCATAAACCAGTGCCCTTGCCGCCTCAATCTCGGTTGCCATATCGGCAATCTGGCGCTGTATGTATTGATTACCAAGGAGATTCCTGGTCGTAGCAAACCTGAGTACTTCCTCATAGGCTCCCTGTGCTACACCAAGTCCAATTGCACCAACACCAGGACGGGCGCGGTCAAAGTTGCGCATTGTGTAGATAAATCCCATCCCTTCTCTTCCCATAAGATTTTCCTTCGGAACTTTGCAGTCAGAGAAGACAAGTTCGGTTGTGGTTGAGGTTCTTATTCCCAATTTATTTTCGTGTTTGCCAAATTCAAATCCCGGCATTCCTTTCTCAACGATAAATGCTGAGATACCCCGGGGACCCCGGGTTCGATCCGTTGAGGCAAGCACAACATAGACATCGGCAATACTACCATTGGAGATGAACTGTTTGACCCCATTTAAGATGTAGTAATCACCCTCTTTACGGGCAGTCGTCTGAATATTTGCCACATCACTACCGGCCTGTGCCTCGGTTAGACCAAATGCACAGAGCAGCTCACCGCTGGCAATTTTGGGCAGATACCTTCTCTTCTGGTCTTCCGAGGCAAAATAGATTATTGGTCCTGAACCCAGTGCCCCGACCGCATAGGCGGTGGCAACACCGGCACAGATGCGCGCAACCTCTTCACAGGCGATGCTCATATCCATAATCCGGGCACCGGTGCCTCCATATTCCTTTGGGATGAAAATCCGCAATAGCCCTTCCCTTGCCATATCTTCAATTATTGCCCTTGGGAATTCTGCCTTCTTATCAAGTTCATCACGCACCGGCAGAATCAGGCGCTCCGCTATACTCCGCACCTTTTCTTTCAACTGCCGCTCTTCATCGGTCAAGAAATATTCCATATTCCTCCCTCTATTTTGCCATTTTAATAATTTTCCTTATAAAGTCAAGAGCCTAACGGCTTTTCTGTAATATGTCAATCAAAAATCTTGATGGTAGTTGTTGCCGGCCTGACCGGTACTTCGGATATAGAAGATATAATCTTTTCTGCGCCCGGGTTACAGCAACATAGCACAACCTCCGCTCCTCTTCCAAATCCTGCTGGGAGGATAGACTCCGGGTCATCGGAAAGATGTCTTCTGTGAGGTCAACCAAAAAGACCACCGGAAACTCCATCCCTTTGGCACTGTGCACGGTCATAAGTTTTACGGTATCCTTTGTCCAGTTTGCCAGGTCCATCTCCTGAATTAGTTTCAATTCGCTTAAGAATTTATTAATGGTAATCCCTGAGTCAGAGTAGTTCCGTGCAAACTCCAGAAATTCATCAATATTCTCCCCCTTCTGCCGTGTAAGACCAACGATTTCACTGATGATGTTATAAGGAGTCAATAGATTTAGATTCTGGATATGGTGTTCAATAACCTTTTCTGCCTTAACCAAGGCATTCTTTTTGATGCCTAAAATGGCGCATGCCCTTTTTAAAAAATCTTTCTGGTCTTCATCCGGGGTATATGCTGAAAGCAACTCCAGATATCCGATAATCGGCTTAAACTCCGCCTTTTCCTGGAATGATACACCGCTGATCAGGGTATAAGGAATGCCGGACTCTTTTAATCCTTCTTCGTATATCTGGGCAAGATAGTTCATCCGGTATAATATTACAATATCCTGATAGGTAAAATCCAGTTCTAAAAGTTCTTTTATCTCCCTTACAATATAGTCAACCTCATCATCGGGTGAGGTCGCGGCATAGACAATTACCTCAGCGGTATCAAGATTGGGTATTGCAGTGGACTCCCGCTGCATTATGCTGTTTGCCACCTCAAGGATTGACTGGGGAAGTCGGAAACTACGATTTAGATTAAATACCTTGGTCTCGGGAAAGTCCCGGGGGACACGATAGAGCAATTTTTTATCAGCACCCCGCCAGCCATAGATTGCCTGGTCCTCATCACCGGTAAAAAAGAAGTTATTCCTTACCAAGAGTGAAATAAAAATGTATTGTGCCAGATTGATATCCTGGAGTTCGTCAACAAAGAGGTATTCAAAGAGTTCCTGATAGAACTCCCTTAAATCGGGAAATTCCTTCAACAGTTCTGTAGCATAGATAATCAGGTCGTCATAATCAAGGATGTTGTTTGCCCTCAGATATGACTGGTATTGCTTGTAAACACTCAAACACTGCTCTTCCCACTGATTCCGGGGTTTGAATCCTTCCGGGGTAATAGCCCTTGCCTTTAATAACTGAATTGCCTTGATGACCGCATTGAGTCGGTATTTGCCGACCTTGAAATCTAAACGGGCAAAGAGCTTCTTTGGCTCTTCAACAATGAAGTCTTCGCCTATATCAAGTCTTTCTGCATCCCTTCGGAGAATCCTTAAGGCAAGCGTATGGAATGTGCCAATCCAGAGTTCATAATTGGGCTGAGTTATAAACTGACTGATCCTCTGCCTTATGTCATTTGCCGCCTTGTTGGTAAAGGTACAGACAAGTAGCCTGGATGGAGGGATTCCCCGTTCAATCAACCGGCGCACACCATAGGTCAGGGTTGTCGTCTTACCACAGCCGGCCTGTCCCAGGACCAAAAGTTTACCATCAATTGATTCTATAATCGCCTCCTGCTCCGGTGAAAGGGTAATCTCCTGCGGCTTCTTTGCGATAATGGCAACCGGTTTTTCAATCTTTATACCCCTGCTCTTCTTTTTTAAACCTTCAAGTATCGACCCGGTATCGGGTCTTGTCTCGGGTGTCGGGCTCAAACACCTGATGACAATGTCATCAAGATAGTCAGGAACATCACGGCGCACAAGGCTGGGAATGAGAAGTTTCCCCTTTAAAATTTTTTCTTTCAAGCCGTCCAGACTGTCATCAAGGAATGGCGGAACCCCGGTGAGCAGTTCATAAAGAATGACACCCACACTCCAGATATCAGATTTTTCACTGTAAGAGCCAGCCCAGGACTCCGGTGCCATATAGATTGGGGTTCCGGCGGTGGAGGCGGCAAGAGAACCCGATTTAATGAATCTTGCCAGTCCAAAATCGGTTATCTTCACAACATTATCTTCTGTCAACAAGATATTCTCCGGTTTGAGGTCACGATGGAGCACACCGCGGTTATGGGCATAACTTATTGCCTCCAGTATCTGATTTAATATCCATGTTGCCTGATTGATAGCAATACCCCCCTTTTTTATTATATCCCGCAATACATTTCCCTTGATATATTCCATTACCAGAACAAACTTATTGTCGATTATATCAATGTTGTAGAAGCGGACGATATTGGGATGATTCAAGGAGGCAAGGAGTTTTGCCTCATCCTTGAGCATCACAATATCTTCTTTTCGCATCCGGGAGATCTTTAAGGCAAACTCTGATTCAATTATTGTATCATAAGCCCGAAATACATCGCCAAACCTACCCCCGCCAAGCCATTCAATAATCTCGTATTTACCGAGTTTTTTTAAAAGCATAACAACAATTTTAAAAAAGACGCATCAGCAGGCTGATGCAGGCTGGAGAAAAGATACTCCGGGATGGGTGGTCATTCGGGGAATACCGAGATATGAACGGGTCTATCCGCAAACAAAACTGCCTGTCCAAGGAATTTTGCTTTTTTGAATCTTAAATGTTCCAGATTTTTTTCGGACATCCCAGTCTTTAGCACGGCGGTGATTTTGTCCATAAAGTCCTCTATATCCGGGCAGGTTCCACGGCACCTTTGATATTCAATCGCATCCAGGGCATAACTCCGCAATAACTTCTTTTCAAACTTCTGATAGATCTCCGGCGCAGCGAATATATCACAGCCGAGGATTTGATTACCTGCCACGCCGATAAATCCAACTGTATTATGATTCAGACCGGAAAATCCTTCAAGATAGCGTTCAACCTCATCCGCGAGGTTTTCGTAGATTTCATGCATTGAGGATGTCCGGGAGCGAGTTCGGGTCACAGTAAGTTTGCGCTCAATCTCCTTCCAGACAGTCTGCTGGGTGTCAACTTTCTTATTAACCGCTGAGGCGAGGATGGAACGAATCCGGGGATATGAGCAGTATCCGGTCTTGAATCCACCGATCTCTTCCCAGCGCCTTTCTTCGGCACAGATTACCGGGATCTGCCGTTGAGAATGCGCCCGGGCAATGATTGAGCGGGCAACGATGCGGTTCTGCAAGGAACCGGTAATCTCTTCACCATCAATCATCAATACCGGTAGTCCACCGCCGTTATCAAATATGATCTTATTGACATCCGGGTTTTTCAATTCGGAAAAACTGCCCTTTTTACTCTCAAGCACCTCGTCAATTGTCGCAAGATTTAAGTTATTATTATCTGAACCATCCTTTATTGGAAAGATGGTCAGATTTCTCAAAAAGACTGGCTCGGCAAGATTAAAATTTAAATCCGTCATCTTTCCTCCTACGGACTATAGAATGCCCCAAAATGGTATACCACAGACCATTCAGTATACCAGGTCCAGTTCCGGCTATAGGCACGGACCCGCCAGAAATAGTAGCCATTACGATTTATAGTGAAGTTATAAGAAGAATAGTCCACATCAATCAAATTTTCACCGGTCAGGGCACTTGAATCATCTTTGACGATTTCCAGTTGATAATATTCAGCACCATTCACACTACTCCAGGTAAGTAAAACATTATGGGGAAAAGGTGTTCCATACCAGATGGCGGTATCGTTTTTAGGACTAATGAGTTGGGGCGGTGCGGGTGGTGGATAGAGGGAATCAAACTTTGGTTCATAATCGTGGGGGTTCTTACAACCGCCACCGAGGTTCAAAAAAAAATAGATTGTGCCTGTTAAAATGCACAAATAAAAGATTTTCTTCTTTTTATTCCCTACCATTCTGCCTCCTCGGATATATCAAATCCCTCTCCCCCTGTGGAAGAGGGCAAGGGTGAGGGGTAACCAATTTTATCACCCTCACCTTAATCCTCTCCCGTCAAGGGAGAGGATAATCTTATTAAATTTCATAGCATTTTTATGCACATAAGTAGCGCGACTACATACCCTTGATTTAATAAGGGGGCTATTAAGCCTTACCCTATTAAAATTATTTTTCTTTTTTCGCGTTACCATAAGTCTTTTTAGTTTTATTAAAAGACTCAACGTCCAACACAGACAAGATATACATCATAGCTATATAAGTTTGTTTTTGTGTATCCGCAGATAATACAATCTCCCATTGAATTTAATAGTGACGAACGTCCGTAATTATACTGCCAGTCTCCAATGTTATATTCTTTTATTTTATTTCCACTACCATCAGTCTCAAGGTAATAGATATCTATATCATTCCCGATATCGGTAATATAACCAACCACGACAAACCTTCCATCTGGTGATTCTTCCACCGAATAGCCATTATCAGTATAGGTGCTGCCATAGGTCTTTTCCCATATCAGATTTCCCGAATTATCTGTCTCTATCAGATATATATTCCCATTTCCACCTACAATTATATACCCATTATCTGTAGTCTGTTTTACCATATTACCACAGTCAGAGAGACTGGTGCCATAGGTTCTTGTCCATAGTGTATCGCCGCTGGCATTGGTCTTGATAAGATAGACATCACCGCTGCTTCCGGTGGAGTATGTGTAACCAGCAATGATAAAACCGTTATCATTACATACCTGAACTGAATTACCACCATCTAACCCGGCCCCCCCATAGGTCCTTGTCCATAAAGTATCACCATTGAAATCGGTCTTGATCAACCACACATCTCCTGAGC
>JBDRWI010000054.1:0-15397 GCA_039802265.1 Caldifarciminota bacterium
TTTGTACATCCAAGTCAACATCTTTTTCTTCAATCAACTCTAATTTAACCTTCGGCTCTCCTTGAGCCGTATCCTTTTCCTGGGCATAAAGCCAAACACTTACTACAAACAAGGCAATGACTGTGGTCAAGATAAACTTACGCATAAAGCCTCCTTTCACTCTCACCATCATCCTCTCCATTCAAGGAGGACAGAAATGAGGGTTGTTTCCTTAATTGCCTTGAATTCTGATTTGCTAAAAAATAAACAAAAATTTGTTTTAATAAAGTTTGGGGGGGTATATTGCATAATCTTGAGGTTTCTTAAAATCCTTAAATTCATTATGATAAATTATATCCATAAATTCCCCTTTGTCAAGAAAAATTTTTGTGTAAATAAAAGCATCTGATACCTGATATTCTGACCACCTTCACCTTCGGATTGAAGTTGTCAACCAAAACTGTATCAACGGCGATTGCTGAATCTCCGGAATGTGCCCAGACCTTGATTGTGGTGATGTAATAGCCATCAGGAAACCTTGCATCCTCTATTGAATCCGCATTTCCTGTGCCCGCAATATTTATCTTCGTTGGCCAGCAGTTTTCTTGAATGTTGGATAAACCGTAACCAGACTGGGGAAAACCACTACCACAATTTGTAACAATATACCAGTTGTTAAAATGTCTGGAAAGTGTATCCGCACCGGTATCCGCATAGGTAATATAATATTTCAACGAATCCGAAATCTTTATTGTATCCCGCATCTCAAACATCTTTCTAAAGGGAATGCTCCCACCGGTAGTTAAAGGTTCCACACCATAACCAATCGCATAGACACCACAACAAGGGTTCAATTCAACATCCGTATGTGCCTTTACAATAATATCAACCGAATCCCTTAAATAAGTTGTCTCGTAAGAATTAGTTATACTTTCTAATTTGTCTTTGACATAATAAATCTTCCAGGGATGGTGGGGCGTGCCCAAACGCTCATCAATATAAGAAACTTGAGAAGGTGAAGGGGA
This sequence comes from Caldifarciminota bacterium, assembly GCA_039802265.1. Classification (GTDB taxonomy): domain Bacteria; phylum Hydrothermota; class Tepidihabitantia; order SM23-42; family JAOAFX01; genus JBDRWI01. The sequence continues at coordinate 1,005 of JBDRWI010000054.1, forward strand.
AAGGCTATCCAAAGGATTTAAATAACCCGTGAGTTCAGAATAGTCATTATTGCTGCGCTGAAAATGAAGATGGTCATTGTTAAAAGCTTGAAACCGCGCAACACACCCCAGACTATCACCGATATGAACGCTATCGCCTCTGCGAAGTGCAGTATCAGGATGAATATGTCCGTAATGCCAGGCCAAAGATTGGAGAGTATCCAGTGCGATGTTTATAAAACCACTATCACTCTCGGTTCCTAGGCGAATGAAAGACACTACACCATCTATAACCGCCCGAACAGTTGTACCCGAATCTGCAGGAATATCCACACCACCGTGAAATCCCATGGTTGTATCAGGATGCACTTTGAATCCATTCCAATCGCCGTAGGTCTTGTTTATCGTATGAGATGCATTTTGGGGTGCTATTGGCCAGGGTATACCATTTGTAAGGTTGATAAAGATTAAGCAGAGAATTATTAGAATTATAACTTTATTTTTCTTCATCTGACACCTCCGAAGAGATTTTATAAATGAGCAACTCCGGCTCAGAACTCGGAAGAAAGAAGTAGCCCGACGGAGAGAGTCCAATTGCATTTTTTAACTCATGCGAACCATCCCATATAATGTTACCCCGGACATCTAATAAATATGCTGGATGATGCTCTGCGACTTGCGAAATAAAAAATATTGCACGTCCACCTTTTGACACTATTGGTTTTTTATAAGAATGACCACCAAGGACTTTTTGCCATAAGATCTCACCATTATCAGTTCGAACAAAATATGTAGTGTCTTTATGTGTCCTCAATATAAGGTAGCGTCCGTCATACGAAAAAGCCGGATAGTATGCGGCATGGTTATACGTATTGACAAGAACACCTTTCTCATTAAGCAAGAAAATCCCCGATACAGATGCAGCTACATATTTATGATTGGGAGATACTCCAATGCATGGAATAGTGTGAGGCCAGTTACCACGCAATTCCGTCCCCCATAACTTATTACCGTTTCTGTCATAAGCGACAACCGCCATTACAGCAGTGTCATTTTGCCTAGTTTTTGTTAATGCACAAAACATCTCACCATCGGCTGACATATCGTGAGATCCTTGTGGACCCCAAAGACCACTAACTTTCTTTATCTCATTACCATGTTCATCGTAAAAAATCACTGAACTGAAAAAATGATAACCCGGAACTCCTACTGCCACCCGCCCATCATTAGATATGTACCTCGGAGGCTCCATATCTTCTCTTTCCCACAACACCTTTCCATCTTCGGTCTCCATCATAATGAATTTCTTATATTCTTTTTTCTTACTCATGGTAACTTCTTTTATCTTATCATTGAGACTGTCGCTAATCCTCAACCAATAGTGCATACTATCTCTGTATTCGGGTATTTTCTTCTCGGTCTCGCGCTCCCATTTTGTCTGCCATTGGGAATACCTCTTATATGCATCTAACCATTCGTCCCTCAACTTTTTAACTTCGTCAGCCGTCATTCCACCATAATCCGTATGCGCCGCGTAGACAATCATATACTTTAGATTTTGTGAAGTTGTAATTGATTGTAAGTCGTCAGGTAGTTTTATCGCCTTACCATCATTTATATATAAAACCTTTTCTCTTCTGGCAATCTCAATACGCAGACTATTCAAAAGCCAGTCTTTGTCTTCTTGAGGGATTTCTTTATCTTCCAGGATTTGTCTTATCTCCGGCGGAGGAAAACCCTCAGGACCAGCCATCAATTCACCCAATTCCTTTTTGTAAACTAACTCCAATTTTACCTTCGGCTCTCCTTGAGCCGTATCCTTTTCCTGGGCATAAAGCCAAACACTTACTACAAACAAAGCAATGACTGTGGTCAAGATAAACTTACGCATAAAGCCTCCTTTCACCCTCACTATCATCCTCTCCCTTCAAGGGAGAGGGCAGGGGTGAGGGTTGTTTCCTTAATTGCCTTGAATTCTGATTTGCTAAAAGATAAACAAAAATTTGTTTTAATAGAGTTGGGGGGGTATATTGCATAATCTTGAGGTTTCTTAAAATCCTTAAATTCATTATGATAAATTATATCCATAAATTGCCCTTTGTCACGCAAAAAATTTTGATATCTGCGGCAATCACCTTGACCCAATAATAGCCATCTTTAAATCTTGCCTCTTCTATTGAATCCGCATTCGCTGTCCAGGTCTTGTTTATTTTTGTTGGCCAACAATTTTCTTTTACATTACTTAATGCACCAACTATTACCTGAAAAGTATCCCGATTGGTCACAATGTATGGGTTAGCTTGCGCAGCAAGATAATTCCAATTGGTTCTATACCCCTTAGCATAAACCAAATCCCGCTTTATCGTATCTGTTGCCTCATCACTCGCCAAGTTACCAAAATCCATTAACCAATAGCGGGGGATTACTATATTACCACGGATGTCACTAACTGCATAACTTATTGCCTCAATACCACTTTGATCATTTCCCTCCAGGACATTATGAGCCTTTACAATAATATCCACAGAATCGTGAAGCCACACATAGTTAAGGGGACTCTTTTGCGATAAGTTATCTAAGGTATCGGGACTTCTGTCTTTACGGTAAGTAATAGTATCAATAATTGGTGTTGATGTGGGAGGGGGAGTGAGATAATCAAGCGGATGTTCAATATTAACCAGTTCCCAGATTTTCATCAAATGAAGGTGGTCAGTTTTGCCACCAACAGAATCAGGCCAATCACAAACCTTACCGAGATAAAAATTAGTAGTCGGAATTACAGTCGCATTTGTTGAATCTTTTAATGCTGTCCTATAAGTAGTATCAATGGCATAAAGGTGGGCGTAACGCCAGTAATAATGGTATCAGAGACTGAGGTAGAAATATCTATCCTACCTGCGTTTAAGTTTAATGAATCTGCATTTGATGTGTAATCCCTAACAACCCCAATGATTACAGCCATGACTGTGTCCCCAACGGCGGCCGGTATATCAACGGCATTGTGAAAACCAGCCCATCCAACATAATCACCCATAGTATAACTTATTGGAAGTGCTACATTTTGTGGCTCAAAAGGCCAAACTACTTGTCCAAGTAAAATACTACAGAAAGCTAAATAAGGAATAAGAACCTGTCTTCCCATGTTAATCCTCCCTGCTTTTTATCTTAATCTTATAATATTTCTTTGGGTGATGCGCCACTACAATAATTTCATCACTGGCGACGAAGTCTATATCAATTGTTGTTTCTCGTGTAAAAGTCGGCAATTCGGTTTTGGCAAGAAATCCGGTCTTTACATCAAAAAGAAAAACCCACCGTTTACCTCCACCAAAAGCAAAGGCGGCAATTAAACTATCATTTTTTGAGAAGACACACTTCACAATCTCAGGTAGTCCTTGTGTTTCCTCCCATTGCCACTGCCAGATAATGCCTCCTTTGATACCGTCTAATAAATAAACGTAAGTCGGCCTCTTTTCTACTCTATCTTCCCACACAACAATGAAGTTGCCAGTGAGAGAATTACTCATAATAAATCCGCCACCCTTTTTGTCAACTATTGGCTCAAACTTTTGTAGTAGTCGTCCACTTTGATCTACAAAAATAACTCCTTCATAATATGACTGACCGATTATTCGATCGGTAAACACAAAGCACGGTTTTCCAGGATCTGAAGGAATAAAATGCTTTCCCTCTGCAATATATTTCCACAATTCATTGCCATTTTTATCAAATGCATATATAACATCATTTTTGCTGATACCACCAGGGGTATCGCCTGGAGTCGTAACTATAAACATTTCACTGTTAGGCGTCCAGCCCGCTGACCAAGTATATGGATGCGGTAAGTCAAAAACTTTTCTTAAACTCCCATCTCTACCATCGTAAAAATACAGTTTCGTGGCTTTATAATAAGGAAGGTGTTCTGTGTCTTTAAAGACTACGATTCTTGAACCATCATTACTAATATTGACTTTAATTGTGTAAGGAGGAGATGGCGGTAGCCACAATATCCCTTTATCATCTTTGCGATAAAGTTCCCAAATTTTTATGCCTAGTGAATCAAAAAATATAAATCTATCTGCATTGTCACCAAATTCACCATAAGGAAGGTAACGAATACCGATAAATTTACCATTTGATGAAGAATACACATCACACCAAGGATATGCATGATCGGGCATCTGTATTTCTTGAAATATGTGCTTATTCTTTGAAAAGAAAATAACCGTTTTCTTATCTCCGATGACAAACGATTTCCCTTGCATCAGTGCAATTTCCATTTGTACATCCAAGTCAACATCTTTTTCTTCAATCAACTCTAATTTAACCTTCGGCTCTCCTTGAGCCGTATCCTTTTCCTGGGCATAAAGCCAAACACTTACTACAAACAAGGCAATGACTGTGGTTAAAATAAATCTACGCATAAAGCCTCCTTCCACCCTCACCATCATCCTCTCCCTCCAAGGGAGAGGGCAGGGGTGAGGGTTGTTTCCTTAATTGCCTTGAATTCTGATTTGCTAAAAGATAAACAAAAATTTGTTTTAATAAAGTTTTTTTTGGGGGGGGTATATTGCATAAACCTGAGGTCTCTTAAAATCCTTAAATTCATTATGATAAATTATATCCATAAATTGCCCTATGTCACGCAAAAAATTTTGATATCTGCGGCAATCACCTTGACCCAATAATAGCCATCTTTAAATCTTGCATCTTCTATTGAATCCGCATCAACCGAATCCGGCTAACCAAGTTTCTGTTTGGTGTTCCAGTAGCGGTCAACTACCTGATTATTCACAATCCGGTTCGTAATCCAGTAATAAAAAGGGCTTGCTGCTGTATAATTATGTCGGTCGTAAACAAGTAAAACCGGTGCACAATTGCCAGCCCTAATTAGTCGCCCACGATGTCATTGCAACCCCTTGCCAACTCTTCTTGGTCTCAGTAGAGAAAACAGGGGCGTGGCACTCTCATAATTTAGCCACTAGCAGTTGGCTATTAGCCAATAGCAAACATGAAATTGCTTTGTCGCTTCACTCCTCGCAATGACAAAAAGGAAAAACAGAGTGTTAAAATTTTTTATGCTCAAAAAATGGTATAAAACCGCTCTGGTACTGCACTTGACCGGAGTTCATCAAAAGGAGTATGAATAATCCGGGCTAATCTCTTTACAATTTCTTTTTTTTCGTTATAATAAAGCAATGAATTTCATTACAATATATTTTAGTATTATATTTGCAGGAACTTATACTTCTCCGATTTGTAATCTAACCGCCACTAAAATAGATAGCATTCAGCAATCAGAAGACCGATCTTCGTGTCTTACACAAAGTGTAGTATTCTGTGCTTCAAATATACCGCCTATGTTTACATTGATTGATACGAATTCATATTGGTCTTTGACGATTGCCTCGGTATATGGTTATTCATGGTTGCTCAGAAAATCACTAAGGAAATTTTCGGATAAAATTCCCCTGCCCCTTGGTTTGAAATTCGCAATATGGGGAGAAGGTTCAGGCATGCTCTTAGAAAGTTTTGCAATAATGGATAATTTTAGACTTCCGGACAGCGAAAAGATACTTTTACACCCGGATACAAAGACTGACCTTTATCTCGCCTCGGGTTTCTACGCACCGTTTGTATGTACATGGTCTTTCCTTGCTAACAAATACGATTACACACCACGGGATATATTCATTATCTCCGGGCTTAGCGGTATTGTAATAGAGCAATCCGGTGCGATATTCAAATCTTTCAACCCTGTTGCCTGGGGATATGTCTTTTTGGTCTATGGCTCCTACCAGGCATTGCCAGGATTGCTCGTAGAAAACCAATTAAAACAAAAGCAGCGGATAAAATTATCCTGGCAGAAAAAATACTTGTATGGCTTTGGTGGTCAGGCGGTCTCTTTTGTTCTTGCAGGTGCTACGATCTACGCACTGGCAAAATTCGGCAATGTCCAGTTTGAAAAATGATTCTTTCAAAATATTCTTCAATTGAACCGAAACTCAGGGTGTTTTGATGATTAAAATCACGCAAACGAACGACTGCTGCCGTCAGCGTGTGACAACCAGTTTACCAGTAGTCCTTTGATTATCAACATTGAGTATAACAACATAGATGCCGCTTGTGAATTCACGAACACTGAGCACCATTCTGTGTTTACCACCTTCTTTGTATTTCTGATCAATGGTCTGAACCATCCTGCCATCCACGCTATATAACTGGATTGAAACATCGCCTGATTTTGGTGTGGTATATATAATCTCAGTCTGACCGCTCACCGGATTCGGGATAATCTCCAGACCAAATTTCTTCGGTATTTGAGTTATATTCTCTACAATACCGTGTGGATTCCAGGCATAGGCATAGAACAGAACCGGATTTTCGGTCATTATCCCAGGTGGGTAGTACTGCCATGGACCCGCCTCCTTGTCATTTAAATAGAAAAGATATAATGTATCGAACCCGGAACCCGCATCATTGACCTCAGAGTTGAGGGTTTGATAACGGTCATCATCACACTCACCAGGGGGTGCACCAGGGGTATGGGAATTTGTAATATTATGATGTTCTATCCAGGTCAGGCCATTATCTGTTGACCGTGCACCCCAGACATCAAGATTGGCTAAACCATTCTGGGCAATATCATTGGTATCAGCCTTACACCAGGTGCAATACAAATCGCCGGTCACACGATTAATTCCAATCTGGGGTTCACTCACTGTCGGATGATTTGCACCGGGACCTGGTGAAATCTCGTACCAACCTGAGGCGACGATACTTACCTGACCGGTTGCCTGATTCCAGTGTCTGATCTGTGAACGCCAGCCACTACCAGCAGAACCCTGACCAATCGTGTCTATTACTGTAAAGACCACATGGAGATGGTTGTTGTTATCATATACTGCGTCACACCAGATATAACCTATTACTGAATCCGTTGGAAAATTCCAATACCACACAGTGTCGTAAGTCCAGGTTTCGCCGTTATCGGTTGTCTCCCAGTAATGGTAATCAAGATTAACATTATCATTACTTATGAGTACAACCTTGCCACCGGGACTCGTTACCCAGACCTGTCGGCCGCCTAAATCAAAATGTAATGTATCAAGAGGTACTCCTCCAAGGTTATCTATCCAGTCTGCCTAGGTCTGTCCCTGGTCATCTGAATAGGTTACACAACCAACCCCGGCATTTAACTGAACGCCTGAGACCCATATACGATTATGGACAGTATCAACACATACCTTGAGAAGGCTAATTTGGTCATTAGCGGGGATTATATGTGGAATGAACGAGCCTGTACCTTCAATAGTATCAATATACAATATTGGGGTAACTACCCCTCCAATTGAACGTGTTAATGCACACACAGCCCTGCCATAGTCCAGGCAGTCAATATTAAGCGGCACACTCCCTGAACTGTCAATCTGTGTTGGACCGAGCCAGTAATTTGGCGGCCGAAAATAATTATAGCACGGCCTTCTGGTAGAGGGTCCTGAGGAAAGCATATGTGGGAAGCAAAAATGGAATGCACCTCTTGGAGTTGGCCAGAACATATGCTTATCGCCGGAACCATTATACAGCCAGTCTAGCCAAGTCGTTCCTACTACAGTACCTGGTGATGTGCGTGAGCCATTATAATGTGGACCTGCCTTACCCTGCAAAACATAATCAGGTGGCGTTACTACACTGTTATTCTGCCAGGCATATATTGTGCCTGCGATGGCAATTATTATTAACACTAATCTCTTCATCTTTCCTCCTTTCTTTCCTTTGCATAATTCCTTATTTTAAATATTTAAAAAATTCTAATCTATCTTGATTACTTTCTGATAAATAATCTCCTTGCTTTTTTTCTCTTCATATTTTATAAAATATACTCCACTGGAAACCTTTTGACCAGAATCATCATCACCCGACCAGACAATCTGGTTAAATGGTTGAATGGTTAAATGGTTAAATTGTTTAACCACCCGTCCCGTAACATCATAAACCATTAATAAAATTTCGGATTTCGGATTGCGAATTGCGGATTTGTTTGAAATTTGGGAATTGGGATTTGTTTGGGATTTGGGATTTGGAATTTGGAATTTAATCACGCAGTGATTTGTAAATGGATTGGGATGGATTTCTAATTTCGGATTTCGGATTGTGGATTGCGAAATTGTGATTTCTTTGACGCCCTGTGTACGTCTGATACAAAAGACTGGGGAATATGTGGAATCATATCGCCCATTACCCTTAACCACCAACCAGAGATAGTTTGCCATATTAGCCTGGGTATCAGGAACTACCCAAGCACACATCGTATCTGTTGGTAATCCTTCATAAATCAAATGGCAACCAAACTGATAATGTGCCCAATATAATCTCAATGAATCAAGGGCAATTGTCTCATCAAGTCTCCATCTTGGATAGACGGTATCATTCGCCCAGAATGTATCATACTGAACCGGACAGAACCAGATGACATCCGGGGTCTTTTCATAGATTCGGGTATAATTATTACCTGATATTACAATCTCATTTAAGCCATTATTGTCAAGGTCGTTGGTAATTCTGATTGATGAACCTAAAGAATTTCCCGACAATGTCTGCCATACATAGAATGAATCATTTCCTGCTGACTTGATAATATAGACATAACTCGCTGCCTCAAGGCAGATTTCAGGGATTGAATCGCCATCAATATCACCGGCATCAGAATAGCCACCGCCATAGTCCCAGTGTTGAGCATTAGGAAGATGGAAGGATTTGATGATTTGGTAGGTATTGTTTCCTGTTGCCTCAAAGATAAAACAATCAGTCCGGGCATCCGGCACAACAAATCCCTTTACCACAAACTCTAACTTCCCATCACCATCGGCATCAGGAACGGTAAAGCAGTCACGAATATTATGGGTAAGTAAATATCCTTGAGAAACCTTTTTGTAACTATTATCACCAATGCATTCATAAATCCAATACCACTCATCGGCTCCAGCGGGCACAAATTCAATTTTGTTATCGCCGTCGAAATCTCCAAAAGCTATAGTTGCCGCAGGCGCCTCGCTGCCGGTTGTATCAGGATTAGTAGCAAAAATTAAATCATATTGATTATTACCTATAGATTCATAAATTCCGAGATACCCATAAGGAGTAGTTCTATTTTTAACAATTTCAGGTATACCATCCTGATCAATATCATAGCCACAAATAGGTAAGACCAGAGGTGGTCCCACCGTATCTCTCCACACTTCCTGGGTGGGATAGGAAAAGGAATCAGGAGATTCAAAGATGGAAATACCCACCCACCAGCGTTTCGCTTCGCCACGCTGCGCAACAATATCATAAAGACCATCACCATCAAAATCGCCAATATCCCATAAATTAAGTGGGTGATTGGGATGCGGAAGCGAATCAACTTGCCAAGTGTTGGGTGGTATATATTTGTAGAAATAAAGTGTATATCCGCCACCAACATATGTAGCAAAGATGAGTTCATAATGCCCATCTCGGTCAACATCCCTGCTGCAAATTTTTCCTCCCGCTCCAAAATCCAATCCTTTTGGAATATACCATTTCTGCACGAAACCAGAAATTAAAAAGCCGAAAAATAAGAGCCATCCTCCCATCTCTCCTCCCTCAGAGGGGGCTCTTTATTGGGCCCCCTCAGTTTGTCCTGCTACTCCAGTTTTATGAGTTTGTGTGTGAATGTCTGTTTGGTATCAGAAATATCAACTCTCAGGAAGTATACACCCGGCGCAACCTTTCTACCATATTCATCTCTGCCATTCCAGATGATTTTTTCAGATGGATTGTTGAATTGTTCTATTAACCTTCCAGAAACATCGTAGATTTTTATTGCAAGTCTGAAGCCTTGCCCTACATCCTCGTTGGAACTTTGAGATTCAAGATTTGTTCGGAATTTAATAATGCAGTGATTTGTGAAGGGATTGGGATAGACCTCAAGTCTCCCTGTCTCCAAATCTCCTTGTCTCCCTCTCTCTTCAATCCCCGGCAGTAATGAACTTGCATAGACCTGAATGCCGTTAGAACTATTTGAGACAAAGATGAGTGTATCAAGAACCTCAATACCTTGTGGGCTATAAGGTGTTGTGTAAAAACCTACCTCAAGTGGATTGTTTATGGCAGAAATATCAATAATCTTTATGTAGCCACAAGTCCATTCTGAGGATGAGAGCACCGCATAGCTACCTTTTACAGATAGTCCATAAATTGTGCCATTTGTAGAATAAGATGAGATAAAGGTTGGATTTGATGGATTTACAATATTGAGAATTGTTAAACCATTACTGGTTCCTATAAATGCAAAGGTATCCTTTATTGCCAGTGAATAACTCGTCCCGCTATTGTAATAACCAATCTGATAAGGACTCAATGGGTTTGTGATATCATAGACCCAAAATCCAGGATTGATATAACCAACTGTGTAGGCGTAATCCCCGTTTACAACAATTGCCCTTGCCTCACCTGTGGTATCTGTAGCAACCACATAAGGATTTGAGGTGTTAGCAATATTTACTACAGTCAGTCCACCACTACCACAGGCAATGAATGCGAAGGTATCTTTAATCGCAACATCACGGGCATAATATGTGCTACAGGCACTCACCTGAGTAGGATTGGAGGGCACGGAAATATCAAGAATTCTGAGATAGTATCCATCAGCAACAAATAAATAGGGATATTGTAAGAAACCATTCCAGGAGAAAGAAACGGAGTTTTCAAAATGACCTATTTCTGATGGATTATGCAGGTCAGTGATATTAAGAATATAAACCCCTGAATATGCGTCAAAGAGATAGAGATAAGGATAATTGATCAGGGAATTAAAGGCATATCCTGGGGTATCAAAGAAACCGAGTTCGTAAGGGTTTGAGGGATTTAAAATACTGATTATCCGCAAACCTTTATCTCCATCCGCAACCAGAGCAAGGGTATCAAAGGAGAAACCGTCCTCTGCCGAACCAGGTGTATTGTAATTACCAACAAGAACTGGATTTAGCGGGTCCGTGACATTGATAATATTCAATCCGTTTCCGCGGGAAGCAAGATAGACAAGAGTATCTTTGACATAGATTCCCCAATTACTACTTGCTATTTGAGATTGAACCACCACCACAGGATTTGATGGCGTAGCAATATTGACTATTGCAAAATTTGGTGTTGGGGAGTAGCAGTAACTACTGACATAGGCAAATGTGTCAAGAATTGCAACATCTACTGGTGGAGACATAAAACTACAACCACCAATCTGAGTTGGATTTAGAGGGTCAGTGATGTCAATAACTGCGAGTTCTCCATACGAGAAATGACACACATAGGCATAGTTCCCTGAAAGGGCAACATTGGTGCATTGTTGAAAGAGATAGCAACGAGCAACCTCATAAGGGTTTGTGGGATTGCTAATATCTACAACGACAAGCCCTGAATCCTTGCTTACGACATAGGCATAAGGTGGGCACACGGCAAGCCCCCAGGCGCCATTGCCAAGGAAAGAACCGCCAAGAATTTCACAACCACCTATTCTCAAAGGCACTGAAGGGTTGGAAACATCCCAGATTTCAAAGCCGTAAGTCCAATCCGAGAGATAGAGAAAATTGTTAAGATATACCAATCCAAGGATTCCACCACCCCTTGTTTTAATCCGTGAGACCTCAATAGGATTTGAGGGGTCAGAAATATCAAGGATAAATACTCCACCGCCAGAGCCCAAATAACAAAGGTCCCGGAGCGAGTCGTAAGCAACTGCACAGGAATAGCCAAATGGCCAGTTGCCAACAAAATGAACATTCAAGGAATCAAACCGGGAATAAAGACTACCAGTTATTTGATAATCTCTATTCCAGTATTTTTCAGGCATATCTTCAAATGGAAAAAGATAAGCCTGTGCCCCTATTAAAAAGAATATTACTAACATAATTGCCTCCTTTTACTCCAATTTTATTACTTTTTCTATTGCAAAAGATTTCTTCCCATCGGTGACTTGAACAAAATAGACGCCGGCAGGAAGTTTATGACCAGAATCATCATCGCCATCCCAGAGAATTGGTGATTGGTAATTGGTTAAATGGTTAAATTGCCTTACCAACTGTCCAGCGGAGTTGTAGATTTTTATTGTAATTTGGGATTTGGAATTTGTTTGGTCATTGGGATTTGGGATTTGGAACTTGATAATGCAGTGATTTGTGAAGGGATTGGGATAGACCTCAAGTCTCCCTGTCTCCAAATCTCCTTGTCTCCCTGTCTCTTCAATTCCTGGTGCACGCCTGATATAGAAGACTGGCGAGTATGTAGAATCATAACGTCCATTGCCTTCCACCACGAGCCAGAGCCTATTCCCCATATTGCTCTGGGTATCAGGAACTACCCACTGGCAGATTGTATCCTGAGGCAAACCCTGATAAATTAGATGACAACCCAAAATTGGATGTGCCCAATATAATCTCAATGAATCAAGGGCAATTGTCTCATCAAGTCTCCATCTTGGATAGACGGTATCATTCGCCCAGAATGTATCATACTGAACCGGACAGAACCAGATGACATCCGGGGTCTTTTCATAGATTCGGGTTTCATTATTACCCGAAATTACGATTTCATTCAGACCATTACCATCAATGTCAAAGACCTTGATGTTCGAACCGGTTATATGACCGGGCAAGGTATCCCAAAAATAAAAAGAATTATTACCGTTAGATTTTATTACATACACTTTATCGCATCCCTCAAGAACAATTTCACAATTCCCATCTCCATCTATATCACCCACATCAGATAGTCCACCCCAATAATCGTAGGAATTGTAGTGAAAAGAAAAAGAGTCAATAATCTCATAAGAATTGTCACCGGTTGCCTCAAAAATTTTGGTCTGGATTGTATAAAATGGGTGAGTCAAAATGGTAAAACCTTTAAGCACGAATTCCATCTTCCCATCACCATCCGCATCCGGAACAGAAAAACAGTCAATTATGCCTTCTGTGTTGATACTATCAAGGTGGACTAATTCATAAGTATTATTAGCCGGTGACTCATAGCACCAATAATAGGCGGTATCGGGTTTGCATAAACGGCGACAACCACCAAACACAAATTCTATCTTACCATCGCCATCAAAATCACCAAAAGCGGGTAGTGAATGTGGTGCATCAATTGAGTCAATAGGGGTACTAAATACTTTGGAATACGAGTTGTCACCAGTGCATTCATAAATATCAAAATTTGATGTATCACCAAACAATTTTATCATCTCCCACATTCCATCCCGGTCAATATCATAAGGGCAGACAAAGCCGCTCATCCCTCCACCCATTACCGTGTCCCGCCAGACTTCCAGGGTGGGATAGGAAAAAGAATCAGGGGATTCGAAGATTTGTATCCCTATCATAGGAACACCAAAGTCACCACTTAATATAAGGTCGAATAATCCATCAAGATCAAAATCGCCAATCGACCAGGCTATATTAGTCATTGTATCAACAATTAATTCAAGGTGGAAGGTGTCGCCTGGATATAACTCATAGATTACAACTCTATCGCCATCATAGGGAATATGATATCCAAAAATCAAGTCAAGCCTTGAATCACGGTCGCTGTCACAAAGTAATATATTACTCTCAACGCCATATCCGACTCCATTGTTCAGGAAATATTTCTGCTTAAAATGGAGAGAAATTAGAACAAAAATAATCAAGAGAGACATTGCAGTATAAAGTGGTGGAAGGTATAGCAACCTTCCACCACCAAAAGATATTACCTAACCTTTAGAATTTTGTGAACAGTAGATTTACCGGTATCACAATCTCTGATTTGTAGGAAGTAGATACCCTGGGAAATAATTCGCCCATCATTGTCAGTTCCATCCCAGATGACTTTATCTGATTTCATATTGTCCCATTCTCTTACGAGCCTACCCGAAATATCATAAACCTTGATACTCATCTTTCCATTCTGAGAATCGGTTAACCTGATATTCAATACTGCACTGAATGGGTTAGGATAGATAGAAACTGCGTTATCCTCTCTTGGTTTGGTTTGCTGTGCCATCGGACCAGATGCAAGTTCTGTTGTTTCTTCTTCATATTGATAAATATAGATTGGACCTGTAGTTGCAAAGTCGCCGGAAATCCGCTCAAAGACCACATCAATTGCGCCATCCTTATAGAATGCCGGTGGAATCCAGAATTCAAGGGTCTCGGGCTCGTAGGCATTGTATTTGATTAGGTGCTGGAGTTTGTTATCAATCTTTACCTTTTCTCGCCATTGACCGGAAGATTCATGATAGGTGATAACCTTTATCCTATAGCGATAACCGGATTCAAGTGGAAATCTGTAGGTAATTGTCTGGTAGCCAATATCTACCGGAATCTGCCAGTTTGAGATAAAACTATCACGGGCAACAAGATAAG
>JBDRWI010000055.1:0-15352 GCA_039802265.1 Caldifarciminota bacterium
TACCACCGCCTAACTGCATTAAAAAATCTTCTATGTTTCATGCTTTGTGCAAATATAAATCTAATAGTATTTTTATTTGGTCATCTGTGAACCGTTTATGGAGTTGCTTACGCATAATTCTCCTTTCAGCACTTTTCATCGTGCTAAAAGGTATATCCATCAGGTATTTACCAGTCCACTTTTGATTTTTGCCTAACAATATAATGTTATCATGAAAAAAATTTTAAATAAAGGTAGCGAGACTGAGAAAGTTAAGAGGAATGAGTTTTTAAGGGATTGCCCGAAAGCAAGAAGAATAAGGCGTAAGCACTTCGCAGTCCGCCTGCCCCAGGGGTCGTTGAAATCTGTTGAGCCCGCAATAAAAATTTTTTGTTTAACAAACCGAAACCAGTCATCTTCGACAAAGACAGAGATGCCTATTAAAACCCATCTATACCTGCAATATTTTATCTATAATCACCCCCAACACTTTTACCAATCATTTTATAATACCCCTAATTTTGATTAAAATTTCACAGGAAACAAAAATGTTTATGGGAATAGGGCAAGAGCTAAATGTCTTACATAAAAGTTTTGTATTGTTACTCACCCTATCCCAAAAATTTTCTCTCCCAAGGGTAATCGAGAACTCCCCAACGGGTAAGTTCGGTCCCAGGAGAGAAACCTTACCAAAGGAGCCAAACATGGTTAACCTAAATCCTAACAATATCATCCCCTTTGGCATTGACCCTTCACAGGCCAATTTGACCACCGTAAGTATAGACCCCCCCTTTTCAATATCAAAAATGACCAGCGTGGGCATAAGGGGTTTTTAAATAAAAGTCGCCAGGCTGGCACAAGAGGCCGAAAAGACGCCAGCCTTTGCATCGGGATGCCAAGACCACAGCAATGATTATCACCCAGGTGCCACAATTGTTGAGACCTGCCGAGATTGATTTAAAACAGTTTGCGATTAAATAGGCTGGTCAAGGCTCGGCTCCGTTACAATTCTTTGTTAATTTCACAACCCCTGAAGGATTAAAGATTGGCGAAGCGGAGGTCTTAAATAAATTGCGTGCTGCTGGTATGTCTTACTACAAAACTAATTTGAGTAAGAAGCGGGTTAAGGTGATTCTGGAGATGGTTAAGGAGTTGAATTGGGTTGGTGATGATTATTTAAATGAGCTTGGATTAGAGGTGACGGAATTTGCTCAGGATGCCTTGAGAAGATTAGAAAGAAATAAGGCTTTGGAGGCACGGTTGACTAAGATGGCGAAAGGCTGGGGAGAAAAAGAGATTGAATTAGTCCGGACGATTCCTGGTTTTAACTGGGTTTTGGCCTGTTCCGTAGGGGCATTGATTGGTGATTTACGCCGCTTTGCGGGTTCCGGTGATTTTATTGTCTATTGTGGTCTGGTATTGTGTGAGAAAAAGAGTGGTAAAAAAGAGGCAAAGCAGAAGCGGAAGCGCAGGAACAAATTATTATCTCATGCCTTTCAGTTGGCGGCAGTTGCTTCATTGCAGGGGAGTAAATTGTCGCAGGCATATTACCAGAAGAATTTAAACGATGGACGAAAGAAGAAACAAGCCCTGCGTGCCTTAGCAAAGAAGTTAGCGGAAATTGTCTATGCGGTCTTAAAAACAAGGAGTCCTATGATGAAAAAAGACACTCAGATTGACTATTCACTTTACATAGAGAATCAATCTACTTTATCACCTACAACCTTTATAAACAGATCAACTAATTCACCATCAAGTTGTTTATTCTTCACTAAATTCAGTTCTGCTATAGCCTCTTTGTGCGACTTCGCCTTACGGTATGGACGCTCTGAAACCATTGCATCATAAGTATCCGCCACCGCGATGATTCTCGCCAGAAGAGGAATCCTATCCCTGTCTAATCCTTCTGGATAGCCACTACCGTCCACCCGCTCGTGATGCGAGTAGACAATATCAAGCAACGGTTGAAATTCACTCACTGTACCTAAAATTTTCCTGCCAAGAATCGGATGATTCCTGATGTATCGCCTTTCCTTCTCATTCAATGGTCCTTTTTTATTCAATATACCATCGGGGATACCAATTTTGCCAATATCATGAAGAAGGCAGGCCTGTTTCAATATCTCAATTTCAGCTTCTGGCAGGTTAAGCCCACGGGCAATCCGCACTGCATAATCTGCCACCCGCAGAGAATGGCCAGCAGTATATTCATCCTTGGCATCCAATGTCTTGGCAATCAATTGAACGAATTCTACAAAACTCTTGTTTGACTTTGCGATGAGTTTTTCAATTTCTTCTTTTGATTTATTTAAACTTGCAAAGACCAGCGTATATTGGGATAGAAAAGACCAACCAAAGGCAATCATCATAATAATTAACCCAAACATAAACGGGTCTCTAATTTGTGCAATGAGCGGCCGGTTAAGAAATGTTCCGATAATATCAATTACGCCAAACAATATTAAAAATACCACACCCCAGACCATCGGTTTTGCATCAAGTAATCGGTAGGCAGCCGACCGCAAGGCATTCATTGCATCAAAAGTAATATAAATCGCAAAAAACACAAGCGATAAAATGACAAGATATAATCCAGGAGTTTTTACTGGCCGAATGGCACCGGCAAAATTGGTCATATTAGAAGTCACAAGGAGGTTAGTAAAAATCGTAAAAAAAGTTAATACAATTGCGATAATGAGTGTAATAATACTGAAGGTACTTTTGTATTTTCTATCGGTGATATTATAGATAAAATGAGGAAATGTGAAAAAATTGGCGAAGATGGAAGCAAACATAAATTTATTTCCGATTATAACACTTTCCGAATTGGAACTGATATCCATGAAGTAACTGGATATTAAAAAACCAGCATTCAATAAGAAGAATAATCCGGCATATCCAAATTTTTTGTCCCGCTGGTTTTTAAAATAGAGATAGAAAAGACCAAGTGCAATTAAAAGCACGACGCAAAAAAAACCAAAGGTCAAATGACTGACCAACATATTGTCAATAATATCTAATTTTTTCTATTTGTCAAGTGCCATTAATATCTTGAGGTACTCCGAGTTCTCCTTTAACTGCGTGTATGAAAAGTAAGCAAAACCTGAAAACGGAAGTTTCTTGATGAGTCTTAATTGTTCTTCAATGGTCTGTGCAGTCTGGCAATATATACCCAGCCCCACAACAATTTTTTGGGGGTCTTTAATTTTTTTTAAAAGATTACTGAGCGTTGGTTCAATCTCATTATCATAAGCCATCAGGCAGACAACATCAACATATCCATTACTTAGCCAGTTTAACCAATCCTGATAGTATTCATCACGTGCAACACGATAGTCGGGTTTTACTGCAGCCGAGCAGATAATTTCAGGTTTTATCTTTTTTATTCTTTTATTTATTCCAGCAACAAACTGGCTCAAATCATCACATATATAATTCTCCCATTTTATTATCAGGTCTTCTACCCCCCAGATTCCTAATCGTGACTTCAGGGAATCTGCGTAAAAAATAATTGGGTCGTAATAATATCGACGATAAAAACTGGTACGCAAATTCTCGTCATAGACAAAAATCCTGTGCGGATAGCGCACATAATCCAGATGAACACCATCAAAATCATAATCAGTAACTATCTCCTCTATTATTTTCATAAGATATTCCTTAACCCTCGGATTGCCTGGTGCCAGAAAATAACCTTCAATCCCTTTATTTCTCAACTCCTCAGGACTATAGGTAAGAATTGAACCCTGTAGGTCCTTTACAAACCATTCTGGTGCAAAGTTCAATGGGTGTGCAGGGTTTTGTGTAAATTCTCCGTATCCCCAGAAATAGAATAGATTCACCCAGGCTGAGACCTTGATTCGGCGCCGATGTGCCTCTTTTAAAAAACATTTAAGCCAATTACTTTTCAGGTAATTTCTCTTCGGTGCCAATTTAGAATCATAATATGCCTCACCATTGGCAAATACCTGGAGAAAGATGTGATTAAATTCTCCGCCAAGATAGTCAAAGATTTTTCTATCATCGGTAAGTGCCCAGCGCGGAATCCAGATGCCTCTAAAGTCAATATTGTCTAAAAGCAACGCTATAATTAAACCCATTCTTAGTAATTTACTCAAACCAAGATGAAAAGTCAATGGCGTCATTTTTTAAATCTCTAAAAAGATAAAGAAGCAATGTGGAACGGTCAGAGTTTTGCTGTTGACATTTTACAAAAATTTATTATAATTATATGATGCAGGAGGCAAGATGCTAACTTTTTTCTTAATCACAACAATCGGCTTTGAATATCTCCTTGTTGATCCGATTGCCGGACGCGGTGGAATGGGTTATGGACTCGGCGGAGATGGCTATAGCCTCTTTTATAACCCTGCTGGGCTTGCCCTAAATGGCGGAAACTATTATTCAATATCTTACCTGAATTATATCGGCGGTACCCATTTTGGCTATTTAGGTTTAGAAAAAAAACAGTTGGGATTGGGAGTCAGATATTTTAATAGTGGTAGAATAAAAAAGACCAATGCCCAGGGTGAAGAATTGGGTTATTTTAGCACCAACTTCATTGACTTCAATTTAGGAAAGGGAATTATTATTAGTGATTTCCTCATCGGTGGTGCAATGAAATTGGTCTATGAGAAAATCGACACACTCTATTCCTGCGGTATTGGATGTGATATTGGAGTGTTATATTTCTTCCTAACAGAAAATATTCAGGCCGGCTTTACATTAAAAAACATCGGCACAACAATCAAACCATTTATTGAAGAAAAAGAGAGACTTCCATATGAGTTAGATCTCGGTGTTGTAAGAAAGTTCAATTCTGGATGGTTGGGAGTTGACCTGGTTAAACCCGGACTGCTGAATTTTGGTGTGCGAATTGGGTGTGAATATGAATTGACTTCAATCTTTGGTTTGAAAGTCACCTATACCAGTTTATTATCCCAGATAAAACAACAGACCGGGATGGATTTCCTTACTGGTATCAATGTTGGCTTTGAGATCAAAAAAGCCCCGCTGGTCATTAACTATATGTATACCCCTTATTTCTCCCTGGGCCAGGGGCATAGGATAACTCTTAAATTAGGAGGATAAATGTCAAAGATAACTTTTGGGTTAATTCCGGCAATCTTAATCATTCTGCTTTCAATATTTTTCTATCTCAGCCCTAAATTCTTTGGACAGAAACCGACAGATCAAAGAGAAGCGGTGAGTGAATTGGTGACCAAAAGATTCTTAAGCCTTGGGAATTCAATCGCCCATGCTACATTTGTTGTAGATGCAATCATTGAAGGTGATGAATCTAAATTAAGTGAAATAATTCAGACCCTGCGTAGGGATGAACCCGAGATTTTAAATATCTATTTTACTGATTCAAAAAATAATATAATTGCCGCTTCAGAATCTAACGTTGTAGGTAGTACATATGGCTCAAATATTCTTGGTTCAATGCCTTATGCTATAAAAGAAAAGTCTGATGGCTATGAGTGCGGTTTCAGTATTGGAATTGAATCAAGGAGATTTGGTGCCCTCTATTTTCAAGCAAAACCCAAAATTCCTGAGATAAAACTGAGCGCTCAACCGAATCCTATTTTTCTTGTAATCGGTATCTTAGTCGCGTTTATTACGCTTTTTCTAACCCTTATAATGAGTAAAGGCTTAGAATCAAAACTGGTAGAAGAAATAAATCTGCGTCAGGAAGAGGTCTTCCTTCCCAAAATAGAAGCCTTAAAAAATGAACAGGTTACTGCTCAGGCCACACTCGATGAATTAAACAAAAAGATTAGCCAGGCACAGGAATCCCTTAAAAATATTGAAGCAGAATATGCCGCGCGCAAAAAGGAATTTGAGTCAAGTCCAGTTGTCCAGTCCGTTGAGAAATTGAAGTCCACTGAGGTGGAACTACTGAAAAAACTGGAAATGCTCAAGGAAGAGGAGAATAAATTGAATAAAGAGATCGCCCTCCTGACTCAGAAACGGGAAGAAATTATGACCGCGCTTGAGGCAGAAAAGAAGGAAGAAGCGACCCTGAGAGAAAAACTTGACCTCATCAAAAAGAAGATACTACATCTGGAGGCGGCTGGTTAGATAATTAAATATTTATGAAAAGTCAATATATTGAGGAACTCAAACCCGGACAGGTGGTGCGTGAAACATTTCTGCTTACCCGCAAAATCCCCAAGGAAAAAAAGGATGGTGGACTATACACCCAGATAGAATTTTCTGACCGGACCGGAACGATTGAAGGAATTGCCTGGGACAGTGCCAGTGAAGACCTTAAAGAATTAGCGGTTGGTGAGTTTGTCTTTGTCGTCGGTAATGTAAGCGAATATAATGGACGTCTTCAGATTGTAGTAAGCAGTGCCCACAAAATTTCTGAGGCAGAAATTGACCCGGATGACTTTCTGCCCCGTACTGAAGAAAATATTGATGAAGTGATGGCGGAAATAGAAACATATCGGAAAAAGGTAAAAAACCCCTATTTAAAAGACCTTCTTGACTGCTTCTTCTCCGATGAATCTTTCTTGACTAAATTGCGTAAGGCTCCCGCAGCCAAGAAAGCACACCATGCCTATATCGGTGGCCTTGCAGTGCATACCAGAAATATCCTAAGGTTGATTAATGGCGTCTATAATTCATATAATTTTCTAAATCTTGACCTTTTAATAACTGCCGGATTGCTCCATGATATCGGGAAGATTTATGAATATAGTTACCTGAAAAAGATTGACCATTCCACCGTTGGCAGACTGCTCGGACATATCATAATCGGCTACGAAATGGTTATCCATAAGATTGAGAAAATACAAAATTTCCCCGAGGATTTGAAACTCAAAATTCTCCATATGATTCTGTCCCATCATGGTGAATTTGAATGGGGTTCACCAATTCTTCCCTGTTTTCCGGAGGCGCTTGTTTTACACTTTATTGACAATCTTGATTCCAAAATAGCAATGATGCGCGAGGAATTTAAGAAAAAAAGAGATGACGAGCGGGAATGGAGCGATTACCATCCATTACTTGAAAGAGAGATCTACCTGAAAGAAGAGAATTAAAAAATTCCTCAATGAAAATTAAAGAAATAAGTTTGTATGGATTCAAGTCATTTTACGGCGAAACGAAATTTCTACTCTGCCCCGGGATAACTGCCTTTGTTGGACCAAATGGCAGTGGCAAGTCCAATATTTTCGATGCCTTAAGATGGGTCTTTGGTGAACAGAGTATGAAGGCACTGCGCTGTGAAAAGAATGAAGACCTTATCCATATCTCACCGGATGGCGAAGACCTAAACTTCACGGAGGTGAGTGTCACGATTGAAAACGAAGACTTCTTTCCGCAGTTTGGCAGTGAATTTGAAATCCGCCGAAAGTTTTACCGCAATGGTGAAAGTGAATTTTATTTAAATCGGGTAAAATGCCGGCTTCAGGATATCCAGGCACTGTTTTTAAACTCCGGAACATTGACCTATTCCTTTCTGGAACTCTCTGAGATTGAAAAGATAATCAGCGGTGAAACAAAAGAGATGTTTGATGATGTCTCGGGCGTATTGAAATATCAAGAACGTAGAGAACAGACCAAAAGACGACTGGAACAGACTGAACAGGACCTGCTTCGCCTGGAGGATGTGATTGGAGAAATGGAAAGGAGTGTCCGCTTATTAAAAAGACAGACCCGGCAGGCACAAGTCTATCAGGATTTAAAAGAAGAATACAAAATTGTTTCTTTATATCTTTTAAAGGCTGAAAACAACAAATCCTTAGAAGAACTCAATAACCTCCAGATACAGATTGATGAATTACAGACAAAGCGGCAATCAATCTTATTGGCGATAAAAAAACTTGAGGAAGAACGGTTGGTTTTGAAAAATCAAATTTCACAGGCAGAACAGTTGAAAAAAGAAAAAATTTCAGAAATTACCATCCTTGATAATGAATTGAAAGAACTCACCGACGAACTCTTATCCAAAGAGAATGAATTTCGTAATGCGGGGATAGAACAGGAAAGGCATTCGGTGTCTGTTAAGGAAAAAAGGGTAGTGATTGAATCGCTTAATAATAAAATTATTGATTTTAAAAAAAATTTGAATATCGTTCAAACCGAATTGATTCAGCAAGAAGAACATCTGGAGAAAGAAAAAAATGAACTCGAAAATTATTCGAATAAATTTGTCAAAGTCAGTCGGGAAATAGAAATAAAAGAAAGACTGATTGCGGAAAAATTAAAGGATATTCAAATTTACCGGAATGAAATTTCAAAGTTTGAAATAAACCGATTAAACAAAGAAGCAATAATCCTTAAGGCAAAATCTGAAAAAGAGAGTTTCGCTGAAACTCAACAAGTATTGAATAACGAGAAGACAAAGTTTGAAAATGAACTCCAGAAGGTTATTGAGGAGCAGAACCGGCTCAGCCAGGAGTTAGAAGAAAAACAGAGCCAATTAAAAAATATAGAAAAATCCCTTGCGGAAGTTGAAGAAAAACTGAATCTCCGACAGTCGGCGATTAATGATTGCCGGCTTATCATTGATACCCTTAAAAACCGACTTGGTAGCCCCGAGGGTATGAAAGAAATAAATCAAAAATTTGGTGAAAAGGTATCGGGGTTATTTCGTGATTATCTTGAGGTACTGCCCGGTTATGAGTTGGTTGTAGATATCTGCCTTGGTGAGATATTAAATTACTACATTCTAAATGAATTTAATGTTTCAGATTTTTCACAGATGCCTGAAGGAAAATTTGGTTTTGTTACGACTAAATCCACACCCCCGGATACTGACCTGCCGCCCGAATTGATAAATTTAAAGAGAATCGACGAATTTGTTAAAATTAAATCCAACAAGGATTTCTTAAAGCGCTATCTTATTAACTACTTTCTTGTTGAAAACTTCGCTGATGCATTGAAACTATCGGAAAAGTTTCCCAATTATGGATTCGTTATAGCCGATGGTTTGCTATTCAACAATGGTAAGATCACTATCCAGAAGGGAGAATATGGCTATTTCCAGATTACCGAACGCCTGAATCAGGAAAAGAAAAGACTTGAATCACTACAGAATGAGGTCGTTTTTTTCAGCGATGAGAAGAAGCGGCTCTTTGAAGAAATGCAAAAGAATGAATTACTCATTGAACAGTATCGTGAGCAACTATTTCCGTTGAACATTAAAAAGAGCGAACTGAGTATGCGCATCGGTGAATTGGAAAAGAAAATAACCAGCCTCCTATCCGAAGCGAATGAAATCGATCTGGAGATTAAGAAGTTGGATGACGAAATCAGAAAAATCAATGAAGAAGGCGAATCTTTAAGGCAAAAGGTTAATCAGGAGGAGGAGGCGATAAAACAACTTGAAATGGAAATACAATCGCTAAAAAAAGACGCCAATGAAATAGAGGACTTAATTAATAAAAAGAATGTCAGTTTGAATGATATCATCATAAAAATCGGAGTACTGAAAGAGCGAAAATCTTCGCTGACAAAACTGATTGCTGATACCGAAAATGAAATAAAAAATCTTGAAGATGAAATCAAAAAGGAAGAGGAGATATACACACCGGAAAAACTCTCGGAATTGAATCAGATAATCGAAAATTTAAAGAGTAAAATTGCCGATAAGAATCTTCAGCGCCAGAAACTCCAGTCTGAATTGCCCGACTTAATGCTTGAAGAATTAAATAAAAAACTTGAACTTGCCTATGAAGAACTCACCCAAAAACAAAAATTACAGGAAGAGATCCAAAATGAAATAATGCAGCTCAATTATGCACTCTTTGAGGTCAAACATAAAATGGAGGAATTGCAGAAAAAGGCTAAGGAGGAATTTCAGACCGACCTTAATGATTACCATCCTGAAGAAATCGCAGAACCTGAAGTAAAGTTGAATGAAATTAAAGAAAGGATGGCAAAACTGGGGACGATAAATCCTTTAAGTTTTGAAGCCTATCAGCAGGAAAAGAAAAGGCTTGATGAATTCCTTGCCCAGCGAAATGACATAATTGCCGCAAAACAGAGCCTGCTGAAATCTATTGAGGAATTGGACACCCGAGCAAAAGAAAGATTTCTCCTCACCTTCAGCGAAATAAAGGAAAAATTCAATTCAGTATTTGCCAACTTTTTTGAAGGTGGTGAAGCAGATCTCGTCCTGTCTGATCCAGCAAATCCCCTGGTCTCCCAGGTTGATATTGTAGTGCGAATGAAAGGAAAACGGGTTAAGAGAATCAACCAACTCTCCGGGGGTGAACGGACATTACTGGCGGTGAGCCTCCTCTTAGCATTCTATCTCGTCAAGCCAGCCCCATTCTGTATTCTTGATGAAATTGATGCACCACTGGATGATGCCAATGTCGTGCGCTTTAATAGATTCTTAAGAGACCTTTCCCAGCATACTCAGGTAATAATCATTACCCACAATCGCACGACGATGGAGTATGCCGATTATATCTATGGTCTTACTATGGAAAAACCCGGGCAGAGTAAGATTGTCTCCGCCCGCCTTGCAGATTTAGAGAAAATTGATTGAATTCAGTGCCTTGGATTTCTTTTAACCTTTTCAATTGCCTTTAGAAGTTCAACCAGGACCTGCGCCTGAAGCTGGTCCTTGCTTAGGTTAAACATTGTCATAATGTGTCCAACATCAGTTGCCACATACATTGCCGGAAGATTATTCAAGGTAAGGGTCATAATATCCTGATAGCAATTGTCACAACGACAAAGGGTCTTATCTCTCTCATAGAAATTTTGTAATTCTTCACGGACAATCTTCTCAATATAATTCTCAAACTTTATGTCATCCAACTTATTCTCCTCTTTTTATAATTTTCAAAAATTCCTCTTCGGTTATTATCTTTACTCCCAATTTCTTCGCCTTTTCATATTTAGAACCCGGCTCAGTTCCAACAACAACATAATCCGTCTTCTTTGATACTGAAGAAGACGGATGGCCACCAAGTCTGCGAACTATTGCCTGTGCCTCTTCCCTGGTCATAGAACTAAGTTCCCCGGTAAAGACAAAGGTCTTGCCCTTGAGTGGCCCTTCAGCAATTACCATTCTGGTTTCAAATTTCAATCCCGCTTTCTTTAAATTATCAATCAATCGGCGGTTTTTACTACTTTTAAAATATTTTATTATCGCCTGTGCAACAACCTCACCAATGCCTTGTATTTTTGTTAAATCCTCAAGTTTTGCATTCATTAAATTATCTATATTTTTGAATTCCGTTACCAACAGGTTTGACGCATTTATTCCAACATTGGGAATTCCCAATGCATAGAGGACATTGACAAAATCCCTTTCTTTGCTCTTCTGTATACTATTTATTAAATTCTCTGCCGACTTCTCTCCCATTCTTTCCAAATCGGCAATTGTCTTTACATCAAGTTTATAGAGGTCATCAAAACTCTTTACCAGACCCATGTCCACCAGTTTATTCACCAGGACATAGCCCAGTCCTTCTATATCCATTGCCTGTCTTGATGCAAAATGAATTATTGATGCCTTTATCTGAGCAGGACAGGAGGAATTAACACAGCGCCAATCGGCCTCACCCTCAAATCGGTATATATGTTCGCCACAAACAGGACAGTTCTGGGGAAATTTAAAGACCTTCTCTTTTCCAGTTCTTCGCTGCTTGACAACGCCGACAACCTTGGGGATTACCTCACCCCCTTTTTCAATAATAACATAATCGCCGATTCTTATATCCTTTCGCTTGATTTCATCCTCATTATGGAGGGTTGCCCTGGAAATGGTGGTACCGGATAGAGGAACCGGCTCCAGCACCGCTACCGGTGTTATCCTTCCTGTTCTTCCCACCTGCAACTGAATATCAATCAATCTTGTGATTGCCTGTCTTGCCGGATATTTATAGGCAATTGCCCAGCGCGGGCTCTTAATTGTATAACCCAAGATTTCGCGATCAGCAAAGTTATCCACTTTTATCACCAGTCCATCAACATCATATTCAAGAGTATCCCTTTTCGCCTCCCATTCTTTCATATATTTGATAACCTCTTCAATATCCTTGCACAATTCAATGTGGGGTATAACCTTGAAGCCTGCCTTTCCGAGTTTTAATAGCGTCTCATAATGAGAAGGATGGTGAGCACCAGGCTGTTTGGGAATTGTATGTATAAACAAATCAAGATTCCTCTTTGCCACTTCCCTTGAATCAAGGAGTTTTAATGTTCCGGCTGCAGCATTGCGGGGATTGGCAAAGATTGGTTCACCCATCTTTTCCCGTTCCTGATTTATTTTTTCAAAACTCTTGTGCGAAAGAAAGACCTCACCACGGACCTCTATATCCATCAATTCCTTATCATCGGTCAAAAGTTGCAGTGGAACTGACTTAATCGTCTTTATATTCTGGGTGATGTCGTCACCGTGTATTCCATCGCCCCTTGTCGCACCGAGCACAAGCCTTCCTTCTTTATAGTGCAGGGTAACCGCTACCCCGTCAACCTTTAATGTAACCTCATATTTTACCGGTCGTCCCAACCCCTTCTTCACCCTCTTATCAAATTCTCGCAGTTCCTCCTCTGAATAGGTATTATCAAGGCTGAGCATTTTTATTTTATGTTCTACCGTCTTAAATTCTTTTAAAGGTTCACCACCAATTCTCTGGGTTGGAGAATCCGGAGTAATCAGTTCCGGAAACTTACTCTCAAGTTCTACAAGTCTTTTGTACAACTGGTCATATTCATAGTCACTGATAATTGGCTGGTTCAGAACATAATAAAGATAATTGTGATAGTTTATCTCCTTTCTGAGTTTTTCAATTTCCTTTTTTGCCTCATCAAGTGTCATTGTCTTTATTATATAAATTCCAAGGGCGATTGTCAATAATGGTTATTTTAAATTCTTAATAAGAACCTTTACAATCCTTTCTCCAGCCCGTCCATCCCAGTATTTTGGTCTTTTTTTTATTTTTATATCCCCTCCTCTTTTGATAATTTTAAGGGCTTCCTCCTCAATCCTCTTTGGGTCTGTGCCAACAAGTATATTAGTTCCCTGGGTTATCGTTATTGGCCTTTCAGTGTTGTTACGCAATGTCAAACAAGGAATGCGTAAAATTGTCGTCTCTTCCTGAATACCGCCCGAATCGGTTAGCACTATAGCCGCCTTCTCCATCAGGGATAGAAAATCAAGATAACCGAGTGGTTCAATAATCTTTATACCTGTTTTATATTTTTCGTTGTAGTTTAAAAAGTGCAGTTTACTCAACTGCTTCTTTGTGCGCGGGTGAACCGGAAAGATAATCGGGATTACCTGAGCAATCCTGCTGACCGCGTCCATGAGCCTCTGAAAGCTATTCAAATTATCCACATTGGAAGGACGGTGTAGAGTGAGTAGACCAAATTTTACACCAATCATACCCAACCGCTCGTGTACCTTCAGTCTCCGGGCAAATTCAAGATGTTTTAATAAAGAATCAATCATTGTATTACCCACAAAGAATATCTTGTTTGGAGCAATCCCTTCCCTTAATAGATTCTTATTCGCATCCTCACAAGTAGTGAAGAGAAAGTCGGAAATCTGGTCCGTCAATAAGCGGTTAATCTCTTCAGGCATACTGCGGTCAAAACTACGCAGCCCTGCCTCTACATGACCCACCTTAATCCCCATCTTTACCGCGGTAAGGGCACAGGCAACCGTTGAGTTTACATCACCTACAACAAGAACCAACACAGGTTTTTCTCTCATTAAGACGGGTTCAAACCGTGCCATTATTCGTGCAGTTTGGACTGCATGGCTTGCAGAGCCAACATCAAGATAGATGTGGGGTCTCGGAAGACCAAGGTCGCGGAAGAAAAAGGCAGACATCCGCTTATCATAATGCTGACCGGTATGGACAAGAATCGGTTTGAAATTTTTGTGCTTGAGAAGTTCAAAATAGACCGGTGCCACCTTCATAAAGTTGGGCCGGGCACCGCCCACAAGTATTATCTTTGTCTGCCTTTTTTTAAGAACTTTATTCATTTCCAATAAGGTATTAAAGTCAATCATTATATAACACATTTAACAAAAATCAATAGTCTGATTAAATTATATGGCTGGTTGACAATCCTCTTTAAGATGGTTATAATTGAACATTGCCAGCGTAGCTCAGGTGGCAGAGCAGCGGTTTCGTAAACCGCAGGTCAGCAGTTCGAATCTGCTCGCTGGCTATAATTTTTCATAAGATTGTAACAGCAACACTGGATCTGACGGGCTTGAATATTTGTTTGTCATGACAGTTTTATCTTTTTACCAACCTGTGGCAAAAAGTTTTCTGGCGGCATTTAATCCACATTTCTGATATCTATTATATTCTTTTGCTGAACGAAGCCGTATTTCTTCTCCGCTTTCTAATGCTATCCAGCCATCTATCGCTACCTTCAAAGTATAGGCTTCAGGGGCGAGCAGGCCGGTCGTCCATAACAAAGGATAACCACCAAGTGAATCTAAAATATTATAAAAACTATTTTTGCTTAAACAGGCAAGGATTATAACATCCTTTTGCCTATTATTTTCTGTCGGTATCGGTAAGCTATCAAGTGTAAAATCTAATAATCCATTGTGTCCAACATAACAGACCAATTGTGGCACCATCCCATTTTCGAAGTCCAAATTCACTTCATTCATGGGCAATTCAATTTCTGTTCGTAAAATTGTATCCTTTGCAACGGCATTGAGAAAGTCACAGATTGCTTCTTTTATTGCACTCCCCCTATAGGCATCAGCAATGAGATAAATATTTTTTTTCTTCCTTTTAAATATACACCTTTCAAGAATATTTGCACTGATATTTGTATCACTCACTATCATTCGCCATTCATTGCTTTTCTTAAAATATGTCTTTAATCCACCACCTGCACCCCAATATAAATTATTTTTCGGGTCATCACCATTGCCGAGCCTTGGTGGAACCGGCACAATACCCTGATGTTCATTATCGCATAGCGCCACAATTGCATAAATTAGAACAGGACGATTATCTGCCATTGTTCTTTGCAAATTTTTAATTATTTCTTCCCGTGATTCAATTCTATTGCCCGCTTCCCTTGAGGGCTTTATCTGAAATTCCCTCCCTTGATGGGAGGGATTAAGGGAGGGTGAATTATCTGAATTTTCAGGAGACGAACGAGACGATGGGTATTCAATTATAGTATCAAATCGCGTTACAAAAATCGCATCAAAATAAATATCTTCCAGAGGCTCAATGACTACCTTATCCCCGGGCCTTGCATTCAAACACAACGCAACCCCACATGAATCAAAACCTGCAAATATCCCCATATGCCATACCCAGTAAGGAATGCCATCTATATAAACAAGCGGAATATCTGTATCATAAATTTTTTCTGTAACCAAAAAATATATTATATCACCCTTTCTTAACCTTGT
>JBDRWI010000056.1:0-15165 GCA_039802265.1 Caldifarciminota bacterium
GGCAAACATCGTCTTACCATACGCAGGCCAGAATTCATTCCAGCCCATGCCGGCGGTACGCAACCGGGCATCAAGTTCGGCGATTTCTTTATTTAATAGGATTCTGGGGGACAGGTATAAACTTTTAAACTTCTTATTGACGTGTTGTTTCTCTTGAGTATGATTGTTCATAATGCCAAGAAAATTTCGTTTAAAGGGTAAAAGGTTATATCATCACATCTATGCTTGGGGTAATGATCGGCATCCAGTTTTTAAGGCTGATGAGCATTATGCCAAATATCTTGATTATTTGGGGTATTATAGTCTGCGTTATAAGATAGAAGTAATTGCTTATGCTTTAATGGAGTGGCATGTACATCTTTTTTTGTTTGATGTTTTTGGCAGGATTTCCGAATTTATGAAAAGTTTGCATGGAGAATATGCGCAATTTTTCAATCGTGTGACCAGGCGGGTTGGTCATGTTTTTGGTGAGCGGTTCAATAATCGGATTGTTCAACCGAATAATTATGGTTTATGGTTATCGCGTTATATTCATCGTCAGCCGGTTGATGCTGGGATAGTAAATGATCCAAAGGATTACCCCTGGACAAGTTATCGGGCATATCTTGGTTTAGCGCCGAGAGGTTTTTTAAAGCCGGCGGTGATTCTTGAGCAATTTGGCCATGGTGGGGTAGCTGTTGAGCGTTATCGTGAGTTTGTGTTGGGTGTGGAAGATGGTCCGGTTAACTGGCGTAAGGTAGCTGATTCAATTATTGGTGATGCGAAGTTTATTGAAAAAATCGAGGTATCAATTGATGATGGCAAAGAGGATGAATGGCAGGCTGAAGATTTGTTAAAGGCTTTGAGTGGACAGCTAAAAGTGAAAGTTGAATCATTATTAGAGCCTCGTGGTTACAAGATGCGGGAGATTCGGCATAAGGCGTTTGTGATTTTGGCAGCGAAGTATGGATTATCTGCCGCGCGGATTGCCCGGATGTTTAAAGTTTCGGCAACGGCAGTGGCTAAGGTTTTAAAGAAACAAAATGAGAAAGTTTAAAAGTTTATACCTGTCCCCTATCTTCCTATCTTCTTCTTGAGGAGAATAAACACCCCCGGCGCGATGTTTTAAGAAAATAGACCTGTTCTTGCCATCTTTTAATTTCCGGGAATTTAATCTAAGGGCAATAGAAGAATTTACATCAGCATTTTCAACCAAGATAATTGGATTATTTGAAGATGTAATAGGTAAGTTTTCCCAAAAAATTGTAGGGCAAGGCTTCAGCCTTGCGATTAAATTAACGCAAACCTAAAGGTTTGCCCTACATCACCCCTCACCCTTGCCCTCTCCCCGCTTTGGCGGGGAGAGGATAGAGGCGAGGGGTCATTAAAATTTTTGAATTAGGGAAATTGTTGAAACGGTTTTGGGAAAAAACTAAAGAAGCTGGGTCATAACCTCTACTCTGTCGTTCTTTGTCATTCTGAACGAAGTGAAGAATTTCGGTTTTGCGATACTTTTGAGATTCTCCGGTCGCTACGCTCCCTCAGAATGACATTGCGACACAGCCTAAACTATTATTTTTTTGAGAAGATAGAATAGCAAAAAGGCGATGAATGCCAGAATCGTTGAAAAATAAAGGAGTGAAGGGAGTCCATTTTGGGCGATTATCCCGCCGATTAGCGGTCCAGTTATCCCGGAAAGCCCGATTACTGAGTTCAGGATTCCCGAGACCGTTGCCTGTTCAACATTGTTTGAAAGCAAATATTTTAGAGCCCCTAAATATAATGACCCCCAGGAAAAACCGAGGAGAATCTGGAAAAATAGAATCATCTGCCAGTTAGCGGAAATAGCATAGCCCAAAAAGGTCACTGCTGAAGAGAATAGACCCAGTGTAATTAAAGAACTGCTATTGAATCTATCCATATAGACCATAAAGATAAACTGGAATAAAGGATTTATACCATAGAGCAGACCGATATGAAATCTATCTGCACCAAGTCTTGTCAGATAAATCGGAAATATCGCCCAGATTCCCTGGGCTGCGGTGTGTCGGAGAAAGAAAGGGAGATAGACCCGCATATTCCTGAGGAGAACCCTTACCGGAAAGAGTGGAACCGTGATTCTTCTCTTCTCTTCTTTTATTGAGAAGGAAAGAAAAAAACCAATAATGCAAAATCCTGAGGCGCAGAGAAAGACAGGGAAATCATTCTTTATGATTCCGGGTAGGAAATTACCAATTGTAAAACCCAAAGAGCCCAGTCCTGTAAAGATGCCCAGGGTTTTACCACTGGCAAGGGCAGAAAGGGCGCCAGGTATTATCCCAAAGCCAAAACCCGCAAGTCCCCTCAACAAAAATATTGAAGGGATGTCCTTTATAAAGATATGGAAAATGAGGATAATCGAGGAAAATAGAAATCCAAGGATTATGATTTTTCTACGACCATAAATATCACCAAACCGACCAAAGATATAGGAAGAAAAAAAGAGTGTCCCGTTATATAAACCTGAGATTAAAGATACGAGGAAAAGGTCGCTGGTATAACGATAGGCGATTAAGGGAATGAATATTGAGGCAGTTATCCAGGATGCCGAATAAAGGAAGTTTAAGATCGAAGGGATTTGTGCCATCTCAATTTAACCACCCAATCGGACAAGCGGCACATTTGCCTTACACAATGGACACTCCTGGGGTTTGTAGTTTACTACACCTTTTTTGTAAAGGCAGTAGTATTCAAATGGCATCTTCTGAACGCTGCGGTCAATCAGGACGGAGATTCCTAAAATCTCTGCCTCCTTTGCCCTCACTGCCTCAATTGTTTCCATCAATGACTTACCGGTGGTAAGCACATCATCCACTATTAAGACCCTTTTGTTCTTTATATCAAATCCGCGGCCGATAACCCTCTTTCCTTCTCGCTCCTCGGCAAAACCGGATAGACATCTGAGATGGCGCGCGGTCTCAAAGGCAATTATCACACCACCGGTGGTTGGTCCGATTACCCATTCAACACCTTCATCGGTAAATTTCTTGGCAATCATGGCACAGAGTTTTGTAGTAGCAATTGGATTCTCAAGGATTCTAAATTTCTCAAAGTAGTATTTGCTATGCAATCCAGAATTTAATAAAAAATGCCCTTCCTGCAGGACATTCAATTTTTTAAGTAATCTCTCTAAGTCCATCTTCTATCTCCCTGATTATTCTTTCTGCAACCAAAAACGGGTCTTCGGCCTTTAAGATCGGCCTGCCCACGACAATATAATCAGCCCCGGCCATTATTGCTTCTTTGGCGGTCATCGTCCGTGCCTGGTCATCAACCGTCTCTCCCTCTGCCCTTATTCCGGGGGTGACGATTAAAAAGTTTTTACCACAATTTTCCCGGATAATCCTTATTTCCTGGGCTGAGGCAACCACACCATCAAGTCCTGAACTCTGGGCAAGCCTTGCCAGAAGCAAGACCTGTTCAGTAAGGGAGCGCTTAATATCTCCAAACAGGTCCTTAAAATATGCCTCATCGATACTGGTAAGAACCGTAATTCCTAAAAGTTTGGTCTTGGGTAGTTTCTTGAGGTCGGAAATCAAAGAAACCGCCTTTACCGCCTCTTCCAGCATTGAAAATCCACCACTGGTATGCAGGGTGAGCATATCAACCCCCATCTCCATTGCCCCTTCACAGGCCCGGGCAACGGTATTGGGAATGTCGTGGTATTTAAGGTCAAGCATCACCTTCAAACCCCTTTCCTTCAAAAATTTTACGATATCTGGCCCCCAGTAGGTAAATGGAATTGCCCCAACTTTGTAGTATTTAACCAGCCCCTGTAATCTTTCAACGACCATTTTGATTTTGTTAAAGTCGTTCAAGTCAAGGGCAACGATCAATTTATCGGACATGCTGCCTCCTTAAATCAGTTTTTTTAATTCCTTTATTATCCTCAGCGGGGCATAAGGGTCGCGGAGAACTACCGAACCCACCGCCACTGCCCGTGCGCCGGCAAGCAAAAATTCATAGGCATCCCGGCCTGAATATATTCCACCCATTCCGATTATGGGAACATTCAAATCCTTTAATCGATGAACGCAATAGAGGGCAAATGGCTTTATCGCCGGTCCTGAAAGTCCGCCAGATATAATCATCCTTCTTTTTGTAGTATCAAATGCCATTCCGTAGATTGTGTTTATTAGTGAAATCCCATCCGCACCCCCCTCTATACAAGCATTAGCAATTACTAAGGGGTCAACGAAATTCGCCGTGAGTTTTACGATAATCGGCAGTTTTGTCTTTTTCCTTACCATTTCAACAATCATCTTTGCACTATTGGGATTCTGACCAAACAGCACCCCACCCTCCTTTACATTGGGGCAGGAGATATTTAATTCAAAACCCGCCACCTCATCTCCAATCTCTTCAACGATTCT
This sequence comes from Caldifarciminota bacterium, assembly GCA_039802265.1. Classification (GTDB taxonomy): domain Bacteria; phylum Hydrothermota; class Tepidihabitantia; order SM23-42; family JAOAFX01; genus JBDRWI01. The sequence continues at coordinate 4,392 of JBDRWI010000056.1, forward strand.
TGCATATTCATCAAATGTAAATCCGGCAACATTAACAAAGACCATTTTGTTAATCTTTCTTATCTCAGGTAAGATTTTCCGGCAGAACTCCTTCACCCCTGGATTCTCTAAACCTACCGAGTTTATTAAACCGCAGGGTGTCTCACAGATTCTTGGTGGTGGATTCCCTGGTCTGGGCAGAAGGGTAATCCCCTTGGTAAAGAAGGCACCGACCGCTGCGGTGACCCTTGGATATTTTAACCCAAAGCCAAACACACCCGATGCCAGAAAGACCGGATTTTTAAATTTCATCCCAAAGATTTCAACCTGCAGTCTATGCAAACTCTATCCCCTTTAGATCAAATACCGGACCATCTTCACAGATTCTTTTGTATTCACCGTAGTATTTTATTGCACAGCCCAGACACAGACCACAGCCACAGCCCAAAAAATCCTCACAGAAGGCATACACAGGAAATTTAAGATTTAAAGACTTCAACTCCTTAAGCATTTCCTTGGGACCACAGGCATAACCAACCTCGTATTCACTTACATCAATCTCTCTGAGTGCGGAAATAACTGTCCCTTTCTTCTTACCCCCTTTTTCGGTAATGAAGATTGCCTCGGGTGAAATCTTTATTATATTACTCTTCAAAACTAAATCCTGCGGTCGCTTTGCCCCGTAAATAAAGGAAAAGTCTATTCCATATTTGTATAGTTGCTGGGCAAGGAAATATAAGGGTGCCACGCCAATCCCACCGGCAAGAAGAAGTGCCTTTTTATTTTCAATTTTTTTGATTCCCTTCCCCAGCGGTCCATAGATAATTATCTCCTCTTTGACATTCTTTCGGCTTAAAATCGCTGTTCCCTTTCCCACTACCTTTATTACCAGTAAGCACTTGCCACGATTATATGAAGCAATGCTTATCGGCCGATTCAAAAACGGGTCTAAAGAATCACTCACTTGAATCTGGAAAAACTGTCCGGGATGGGGATTGATCTCAGGCAAAAAGAACTCTATCGCGAATATATCAGAACCGAGCCAGCGCCGATTTTGAATCTCAACGATATGTCTCATCAATGCTATTCTCTAATCCCAATATCTTCTTTGCGCTTGATGCATATTCGGTATTGGGATATTTCTTAAAGAGCTCATGCGCAAGCAAAAGAGAGAGACTGTCTTCTTTCAAGAGATTTTTTGTAATCCAGAATCGGGCATATAGCGCCTTGGGTGCCCACTCGCTTCCCGGGAAATCTCTATACACCTGTTCATAGAATGTAAGTGCCTTATTGATGTCTTTGATTTCAGTGTAATACAATTCGGCAAGGTGAAACCGGGCACGGGCCAGGTCGATTGTATCCTGAACCAAATTATTTATTCTTCTTAGAATATCCCCTCTTTTTCTCGCCATTAATGGATAATCACCACCCGATAATTTTGCTGCCGAGTCATAATAGGCAATTGCCAATTCCAGGCTGTCTTCATATTCACCAAGTTGACCCAATTCATAATAAGCCCGGGAGACATATTCGGAACTTTTATTATCCAGCAGTTCAAGATAGATCTTCTTTGCTTCAGGAACACAGTTGGTCTTTAGGTTGATACCCGCCAGAATTAATTTAAAATCCGGTTCATCCTCCCCGGAAAGAAAATACTTGCATTCTTCATACCTATTCGTCTCAAAGTAAATCTTTGCGATCTTTAATTTTATCCTTTTTGTCTCTTCGGAAAGCCGAATCATTTTCAACATTTCCTGATAAGTCCTGAGTGCCTCTTCATATAATTTCAGGTCATACTGCGCCTCCCCCAGAATATTCAAGATGGTTATCCGTTCTTTCTTGCTTAATCTCTCCTTGAGCAAGGATTGGGCGGTATTATTGAGCGACGCAAAATTTTTATCCTTGTAATACGCATAACAGAGCATAATCCCGGCGAGTTTCCGGTATCGCCGATAGTTCTTTAACTCACTGAAGGAGATTATCGCCTTATTCAATCTATTTGATTTATAATGTGCCAATCCCTGAAAATAAAGGGCATCGTCATAGAACTTTGAATCAGGATAGTTTTGAATGAGCAGGTCTAACTTCTCAACGGCGCGGACATAGTCTCCCTTGTAATAATAAGATGACCCCATAATGAATAGTGCGTCATCAATGTATTTGCTACTTGGATATTTGACAATTACTGCAGTCGCCTTCTCAATTGCCTTATCAAAAAATTCTGAATCGTTTATCAGTGTATCACTCTGAACCAACTTTTTTCCCTGAGCGTAATAATTCTGGGCATTATAGAAGGTGTTAAAATAGGCACAATTTGTTTGCAGGATTAGCAAAACAAACCCGAAAGGCAAAATTCTAAATCCAAGACCCCGGCACCTGAAAATTTTTATGAATTGAGAAAATTGGACAGCTAAATTTTTTTTTGGATTTCGGAATTCGGATTTAGAATTTATGGAATCAGGATATTTAGGCATTGGGACCTTCAGATATTTAATATTACCTCGCAATCCCCACCTGGACATCCCTGAATCTTGCCGGTGCAGTTCCGTGTCCAACATACATCATCTGCCCTGGTTCACCCTTACCACAGTTTGGCACGCCAAACAGGCGCCAGTGCTTCTTACTGGCAATGGCATCACACCTGTTCCAGAAATTAGGCGTAATATCAGCATAAGTGGGGTTCTTATAAACTTCGGTTAGTTTTCCATTTTCTATGCGCCTGGCAAACTCACAGCCGAACTGAAAGTTCAGTCTCTTATCATCAATTGACCAGGATTTATTGGTCGTCATAAAAATACCGTCCTTGGTATCCGCAATCATATCCTCCAATTTCCAATTGCCCGGTTCTAAATTGATATTGGTCATCCGAACCAAAGGGATGCGATTCCATCCGTCGGCGCGCATATTACCACTTGATTTTCCCCCAATCACTGATGCGGTCTCCCGGGAACTCTGATACCCAACAAAGATCCCATTTTTAATCAGGTAAACCTTTTGCGCCGGCACCCCTTCATCATCCCAGCCAAATGTACCGAGTCCTCCAGGCACTGTAGCATCAGCAACGATATTCACAATCTCCGAACCATAGCGGAAATTGTTTAATTTTTCCGGTGTGAGAAAACTCGTTCCAGCATACGAGGCCTCGGTTCCCAGGACCCTATCCAGCTCGGTTGGATGACCGCAGGATTCATGGACCTGTAGTACCATCTGGTTGGAATCTAAAATAAGGGTCGTGCGGCAGGATGGGCAGGGTCGCGCCGCTAAGAGCATTAAAACCTCCTCCACAATTCGATGGGCATTAGCCTTTAATTTCAGTGATTGAATAAACTCATAGCCCGCCTGATGATAATCATCATAACTCCGCACCTGCAGTTCATCTTTATCCATAGCGAAGACCTTAATACCACCACCCGAAAATACCATCTCCTGTTTGATATAGGAACCCTCGGTTGAGGCAAAATTTATTTTCGTTCGGAGAAAGTTTAAAAATGCCTGACGCACCCTTACTCTTGGATCTTTATTCAATATCTTGTCACATTCTAAAAGTAGTTGAATCTTCTTATCAAGGGAGATGGAAAACGGGTCGATCTTAACAATGGTTTTATATTTTCCCTTCTGGGGGATAAGTTCGGAAAGAACAACCGGACTCCCCCTGACCCGCGCTGATGCCTTAGCAATTTGAAGTGCAGCCTGCGCAACCCTATCTCCTGCCTCTTTTGTCAGATGATTTGAAGATGAAAATCCCCAGGCGCCATCTTTCAAGACTCTAACCCCAAAGCCAAGATTGGTGTCATGAACAAGACCTTCAACAATACCGTTTTTTAGGATGATGCTCTCCCTTTCCTCCTCAACAATTCTTATATCACCATAATCGACCTTCTTAAAATGCAAATTATCCAATACCTGATTGATAAGTGATTTCATCCCTACCTCCCGGCAATGTGCAAATAATTTCAGTCACACTACACCATACTATAATCAATTTTTTGAAAAGGTCAAGGGTTCATTGCCCTATGGAAAAGGCGTAATCGGCGGTATTCAATTCCTTTCTATTTTCAAAAACCAACTCAGCTTCTTAAAAGGTTCTTTAAAACCGAGGAATACGGATGGTAAATTTTGTTCCCTTGTTTTTCTCTGAACTCACCTCAATATTTCCGTTGTGGAGTTCAACGATTTTCTTTACATAAGCAAGCCCCAGACCGGTTCCCTTCTCTTTCTCTGAATAGAATGGGGTGAATACCGTTTCCAATTTATCCCCGGCGATTCCTTTTCCGGTATCGGCGACCGAGATATACACATTATCCTTCTCCTGACAGGTATTAATTGAAATCTTACCTCCTTCCCTCATTGCCTCCACGCCATTTTCTATTAGGTTTATCAATCCGTAAAGGAGCAGTTCGTAATCACCAGTGAAGAAAATCTGGGGTTGAAGATTTTTTACGACGCTGATATTTTCTGGAATTCTAACCCGGTTCAGGGCATCTTCAATGAGGGTGTTCAAATCAATCTCTACTCGGTTCAATTTCAAGGGACGGGCATACTCCAAGAGATTGGTAATTATTTTGTTTATTGTATTACACTCTTTAATTATCTCTTCACCTGATTTCTTTCCCTTTTCTACAAGCCGGGCAAGCCCCATAATCGTTGCCAGGGAATTTCTAAATTCATGGGCAACATAAGCCGAAAATTCAATGAGTTCTTTCTCTTTTGTCTTGATTCTTTTAAATATCTCATTGAAAGTCTCAGAGACAAAATCCTCTTTTTTTATCTCTATCCCATAGCGCTGGGCAACCCCGGCGACATACCGCATTGGCAGAAAGAGATTGTGAATCAAAAAAAAACCTAAAAATGATATAAATATCAAAGAGACTGTGATATAGAATATATGCCACTGAAACACCCGGTTGATTGCTGTATATGTGGAACTAACTTTGGTATATAAAAAAAATGCCGGTTCGGGATTGTAGTATAAGACATCATCCTTTGAATATCGCAATTCACCGGCTTTGGGTAAATTCTTGAATAATTTCAGATAATCAAACGACCCAAAATGAGGAAACTTTCTGGATGTGCCATCATAAATCTTATTACCCGCTGTATCATAAACTACTAAATGACTCAGGTCAAAGGAACTTTCTAAGTTTTTCAAAAAAAATTGGGGATCTTCAAGACTCAAATAATGGGCCACGAGTCGGGCAAGGGAGGTAATTCTTGAAACCTCAAGGTCTTGATATTGATTGTGGAGTTGAATGCTTATATAGAGATTAACAAGGGCAAGAAATAATATGAGAAAGATAAAAACAGCCGAGATGACCGCGATATGTCTCATGGATATCCATTATCGGATTATTGTCATCTTTCCTTTTCTTCTTTCAATGTGGTCACCCTGAATTTCAATGATATATAGGTACATTCCACTTACTACATCCTGATTCTTTTCGTTCTTTAAATTCCAGAATGCAGTGCGCCGCCAGCGGTCAATTTCACTTGGGTCGTCAAGGACGCGCACCCGCTCACCAGCAATATTGAAGATCGTTACCTTAAATTCCGGAAATTGACTGCCCAGTTCGGTGGTATCGGATGGAGTGTAAGTGATTGCAACCGCATTACCCCAGGACGGAGGACGATTTATCTTAAATGGATTGGGTAGCGCCTTTATTGTTCCTAAAAATACCGGGCTGATCCAGAAGGAGGCGGTCATTACTGAATCAGCTTTGCCGATATTATAGACGGTCACCCCACTTGCTGAATCGCCATAAAACCTGCTTGAAGGAACTGAACCATCATAAAAGCCTATTGAATCATCTTTCCACAGGTCACTGGCACTACCCCAATTACTTAAGAGATAATCTTTGTCGCCATCGGCCTGCATAATGCCCACCAGTGGATGATTTTCATTGCTGTTATCTTCTTGGGAGTCATCAATATGCAAAATCAATAGACCATCACCAGGCAGGGAGCGGTCAAAGCCGGTCCGGTATCTATTTTCTATTAAAAAGTACTCACCCTTCCCACCGGACCAGTTCCAGTCCGGTCCACCGGGGTCTTCACCCATCCTTATTACATAGGGATTTCCTGCCGAACAAGGAATCTGCTGGTTATCCAATCTACTCACCTCGCTCCGGCTTACGCCGGTTGGATTAAGCCAGCCCAGTTGATACTTGCACCAGGCAGAGAAATGACAAGGCGTATTCCCAGGTAAATCAGAAGAACCTGCCTGTCCCCAGGAGCCTGCCGACATTATACAAAATGATCCAATTCCGTATGTTGAATAGTCAATGTCATATAAATCAGGTAGTCCAAGGACATGACCGAATTCGTGACAGAAGACACCACAGGTAATGGGTGCGGTTGCAACGACTTCAAATCTTTCCGGTTCCATTGAGTAGTAATCAACCTTCACACCATCCTGGGTCTGATAAGGACCTGGACAACTCGTTCCGGTATTTGAAAGTTGCCACTGGTGGGACCAGATGTCGTGGATATCTCCGGTCTCTTCGGCACCGGGTCCAGCATGAACGATAAAGATTCCATCTACTATTCCATCGCCATCTCCATCATATTGGGAAAAATCAACATAGGGGTCTGCAAGGGCACAGGCATCTTCCACGAGTTTCTGGACATTGTTGGGATAATCACTATAGAATCCAAAAGAGTCACCAACATAATAAGAGTAAAGTTGCGGTGCCAGAAACCAGCCTTCAATATTGCTCTCTTTGCTGATTGTAAATTTCCCATAGGATACTTCACTGTAGTATTTCCTCATTGAATTTATACTCTCGCCATAAATGAGTGAGTCAAATTTAGATGCATCGTATTGATGGGGATTGTCACTGAAATCAATCAGCAATACTATCGCCTTTCTTTCTCCGATTGTGGGTTCAATCCGACCCGGGCCTCTATTCATCAATGCTGGAAATTTGGGTGGTTTAATGACTGCCCGGCCATAGGGGTAGGGAGGCATTGCAAGAAGAATGAGGGCTATTAATATCATTTTGTTATCCTTTTAAGATAAGGGATTTATTGTGCCAAATTCATTCACTTCTCCACCTGAATTGGTGTGTAGGAAGGGATGCAATTTATCGCTTCTCCCCGCTGGAGGTCATAACCTTCCACAGAAAATTTTATGGTGCCATTACCAAAGAAGTCATCTTTGGCACCGGTTTCGTCATCAAGTTTATCAGCAATGCCTTCATTCACATTCACTACAACTGAATATGAATATTCCTTTCCCCCATCTATCTCAATCGCCGGTACATAATGCTCTGAATAGGAAGCAACCTCATCTCCGTTTTCATCATAAAACTCTAACTTCAATTTTGAAATAGCCACATCCTTCTTCGCCTTCTCCTTTAAGGTGATTGTCATTTCTTGAGATGCCTCACCGCCCTCCCACTGGTGCCAGCCATTACCATCCGGGTCAGGGACATGAAATGTAACCGTAGTCGTATCCGACTTGACCTCAATCACACCTACATCCGGATACCAGCCAACCGGCTCTTTGACACAAGCAATAATTATAAGCAATGCCACAAGGCTTAAATATTTCTTCATAAAGCCTCCTTGCCTATTTTACACAAATCATCTGAAAAGTCAATGGTCAAAAGGTCTAATGGTGCTTTTAAAAGTCTTCTTGCCCCGGCATTGATTAATTCCCCAGCAGTTCGGAAACCCCATAGGGCACCGACTGGATACATACCCGCGGAAATCGCGGTCTTCATATCTATCTCTGAGTCACCGAGATAAACAGTCTCTTCAGGTTGAACTTTTAAGACCTCAGCAATATATAGTGCACCATCAGGCGCAGGCTTTCTTGCCAAACCCGCCTTTTCACCCAGCACAATAGAAAATTGAACATCAGGAAATAATCTGTGAATGAAGAGTTTGGTGAACTCATCTGGTTTATTAGAATGCACTGCCATCTTTATTCCCATTTTTTGTAAATCATCAAGCAATTCAGGAATACCCGGGTAAGGTCTTGTGTTATTAAACCATCGCCTTTCGTATTCAATTTTCATCAATTCCACACACCTGGTAATTAGTTCGGAAGTCTTATGTCCAGGGGGTATGACCTTTTCACATAATGCCTTCATTCCCTCGCCGACAAAATAGTAGTAATCTTCAGTCCGGTGTGGGGAAAAACCGAGTTTTAAAAGCACCGCATTCATTGAGTCCGCAATATCCTTGATTGTATCAAGGAGGGTGCCGTCTAAATCGAAGATAACTGCTTTAAATTTCATCAATTTTATATTAAAAAGAATTTTTAGGGCAAGGCAAAAGCCTTGCCCTAAATCTCTGGATTATGGCTAAGCCACCACTCTATTAACTACTCAAGGACAAATATGTTTCTCTTCTCACAGATTTCCTTTAATTCCTTGGGCCAGACCGTAACACTCACCTCGCCAAGATGGGCAGTCCTTAAGATATACATATATGTCCTTGATTGACCGATGCCGCCACCGATGCTCAAGGGAATCTTATCATTCAAGATTGCCTGGTGATAGGGAAGTTTAAGGAAGTGGAGTTGCCCGGTGATCTCAAGTTGCTTTTTAAGGGTCTCTTTTGTGACCCGAATGCCCATTGATGTCAATTCGTGTCGCCTTCTGGTAACCGGATTCCAGACCAGGATATCACCGTTCAAGCCATGCATCGGTCTGCCATCCTCAGATACCGTCTCGGTAACCCAGTCATCGTAATCTGCTGCCCTCATCTCATGGGGGTAACCGTCCTTCAATGTCCAGCCGATACCAATGATAAATATTGCGGGATATTTTTGTAAGACCATGGTCTCACGCTGTTTTCGGGGCAGGTCCGGGTACATATCAAGGATATCCTCCGCGTGGAGAAAGGTCAATTCTTCAGGAAAGTCCGGATATTTAGGGTCTTTCAGCTGGGGCCAGTTTTCCTGGGCAAACTTTGCGGCACCGTATATGACCTTCCAGATCTTTCTTACCGTATCTTTCAAATAATCTAAATTCCTCTGCTCTGGGGTTATGACCTTTTCCCAGTCCCACTGGTCAACATAACATGAATGGTCATGGTCCAAAAAATAGTCCTTGCGCACCGCCCTCATATCGGTACAGATTCCTTCACCGGGTTTGCAACCAAATTGGGCCAGTGCCATTCTCTTCCACTTCGTTGCTGCCTGGACAATCTGTGCCTCAATCGGTTTCTTTAGTCCAAGTCCACACTTAAATTCAATCGGGGTCCTTGAACCATCACGATCGAGATAATCATTAACACCACTTTCTTTTGTTACAATTAACGGAACCTGCACCATCGTCAGGTTCAACTCCTTGCATAAATTCTTTTCAATATATTCCTTAACCGCAAAGAGTGCCCTCATTCTCTCTAAGGGAGGCAAAAGTGGCTTATAATCGTTGGGCAGTATCTTCTCAACCTCTTCGTAGGTACTCACCCCGGGTCCGGCAAGATCTGCCTCTTTACCGGTTTTTTTTGTAATTTTAATTCTTCGCTTAGCCTTTCTTGCCATTATTATCCTCCTTTCTCGTCTTTAAACCACCCTATCTTCTCTTTGTTACATAGAAAAATTTAAAACACAGTAAGGAAAAAACCCTTCATCCGAAATTCCTTTGAGATTCTTCGCTTCGTTCAGAATGACAATTGAACCGTTGTCATTCTGGGTCCGCTATGTTGCGTGGCGAATGAAGAATCTCAGCGTTAGCTTTTAAGTATAAGGACCCTTTCAAATTCCTATGTAAGAACATCATCAGGGGTTTCACCCCTGAAACCCCAACCCTCACCCCTTCCCTCTCCCTTAAAAAGGGAGAGGATGAAGGTGAGGGTCCCTTGAAATTTTCCAAATTCCTAATACAATTAAATATTAAATCCAAAAAAAACAAAAAGTCAACCCTCAAATTATCGGGATTTCTTTTTTAATCTATTGAATTTAATACCCGACTCCTTAAGCATCTGGACTGCCAGTTTATCTGGATATGCCTCCTTAAATATTATCTTTTTTATCTTTGCATTGATCAACATCTTTGTGCAGATAAAACAGGGTTGATGGGTAGTATAGATTATCGCACCTTCAATATTGACACCGAAGTTTGCTGCCTGGATTATCGCATTCTGTTCAGCATGTACACCCCGGCATAGTTCGTGCCTCTCACCCGAGGCAATGCCCATCTTGCCCCTTATGCATCCAACCTCTTCACAATGCGCAATACCGCTCGGTGCACCATTATAACCAGTCGCAAGGATTCTTTTGTCTTTTACAATCACCGCCCCCACCTGCCGGCGTAAACAGGTAGAGCGTTTGGCGACAAGTTCGGCAATCGCCATAAAATATTCATCCCAGGATTGCCTCATAGCATCTCGTCCATCATCATACGGTTTCGCAGCCCGTTTCGTCAATCGGTTTCGTTTCAGGACAGTTGAAAATTTGAATAGGTGGATTCCGGTACATTATCACACCTCAGCCTTTATCCGCGCTATTGAGACTACCTTGTCCCCTTTTTCCAGTGTTATTATCTTCACCCCCTTGGCTGCCCTGCCCATCACCCTGATTTCCTTTACGGGAGTCCTTATACCTTTACCACTCATCGTCATTGCCAAAAGGTCGTCTTCATCATTCACATTTACTACACCCGCAACCTTACCGGTCTTTTCATCTATCGTCATTGACCGGACACCCTTGCCACCCCTACCCTTCTCATTTATATCCTCAAACCTAATCCGCTTACCCAGGCCATTCTCACCAATGATTAGCATATCCTCTTCTTTACGGGCAATATTGAAGCCAACGACCTCATTGCCTTTTTCCAGACGGATA
>JBDRWI010000057.1:0-14771 GCA_039802265.1 Caldifarciminota bacterium
AATCCGCAATCCGAAATCCGAAATTAGAGGTCTATCCCAATCCATTCAAAAATCACTGCCTAATTAAATTTCCAAATCCCAAACAATTCCGAATTCCGCAATCCGAAATCCGAAATTTCTTTAAAGATCTACGATGTTGCCGGTCGGGTTGTTAAATCTTTTAATCCTGAATCCTGTATCCTGAATCATGCATCAGGTATCACCTGGTCTGGTGATGATGATAATGGTCGCAAATTGCCTTCGGGTATCTATTTTATTGAACTCAAAACCCAAAATTACAATGCGATTCAAAAAGTAATTTTATTAGAATGAGAATGTTTATTTTAGCGTCCAGTTTTAACTGTACAAAAATACAAACGAAAGGAGAGCCTATGAAAATTAAATATATGGCGTTGTTTCTTATTCTTTGCAATGTACTGTTCGCCTATCAAAATTTTCATGGGTGTTGTTTAGCACCCGACAATCAGACTGGCTGGGTTGTCACACTTGATTCCATTATTGTACTAAAAACAACCGACGGCGGTGCACACTGGTTTGAACAGTCAAATAATGCGGCAGCAAGGAAATTCTTTGATATCACATGCCGTGATAATCTCAAAGCCTGGACCTGTGGTATTCTTGGAGAAATTACACACACAAATAATGGCGGGCAGACTTGGACCCATCAGGTTCAGGGGCTGGCAAAATATGCTACAAGAATTGAATTTATTGATGATACATTGGGATGGGTAGTATGTGGAGACGGTGTTGTAGGCAGAACAACCGATGGTGGCGCATACTGGGAACAGATATTCACACCCTGGGCACAGGCAGAATTTTATGGTGTTTCATTTGCTAATGCCTATGAGGGATGGGTAGTTTCAGGATGGCCCGACAGTCTTGACACAGGGCAAGGTTTAATCATTCACACAACGGATGGTGGGTTTAATTGGAATTTACAATATTTCAGTTCTGTCTATGAAGATTTTTTTGATGTCCATTTTTTTAATGTTAACATAGGCATAGTGGTCGGTGGTAATGAACAAAATTATTCACCAATAATCTGGAAAACCATTGATGGAGGATATATCTGGACCCCAATTACTGCACCAGCAAATGCATATTATCTCCGTGCCCTTGATTTTGTGGATACCCTAAATGGCTGGGCAGTCGGGAGATTTGGTACAATAATCAATACAACTGATGGTGGAAATACCTGGAATTTTCAGACAAATCCTGCCACCACAACCTTGTTTGATGTGGATTTCTCTGATACACAACATGGAATTGCCTGCGGTCAGGGGATAATTTTGTACACAACGAATGGTGGAAATACCTGGAATACTGGTACAGGAATAGAAGAATCTACAAATTCGCAATCTACAATCCGAAATCCGAAATTATCGGTCTATCCCAATCCATTCAAAAATCACTGCCTAATTAAATTCCAAATCCCAAGCACCAAATCCCAAATTCTAAATAACTCCGAACTCCGCAATCCGAAATCCGAAATTTCATCAAAGATACTAAATGTAGGGCAAGGCTTCAGCCTTGCGATATATGATGTTTCAGGTCGGGCTGTTAAATCTTTTAATCCTGAATCCTGTATCCTGAATCATGCATCAGGTATCATCTGGTCTGGTGATGATGACCTTGGTCGCAAACTGCCCGCAGGGGTTTATTTGATAAGATTAGAAACAGACGACTACACCAAAGTAGAGAAAACAATTCTTTTGAGATAGGATTGACTCATTAATTTCAGAAAAACCCACTCTTGACTTAAGGCTAATAGTGAATAAAATTTTCTAATAGAAAGGAGCTCTATGAAAAAGTTTTTATTATTCTTTGTATTTCTGATTTCTGCAGGTTTTTCCCAGGAAATCGGGGCAAGATATCTGATAATCACGAATGATGCCTTTTATGAGGCAATCTTACCCTTTGCCCAATGGAAGCATAAAATGGGATATAAAACAAAGATTGTCCGGGTACCTTCAGAACTTGCCCAGAATGCCACTGCAATCAGAAACTATATTGTGAATGCCTACAATACCTGGCAGATAAGACCCGAGTTTATCTTATTTGCTGGCGCGCCAAATTATATACCATGGTCTATCAGTACTTCACCTTACGGCGATAATAATTATACAAATATGGATGGAGATATCTATAACGAAATCCTTTCAGGAAGATTAAATGTCCACAGTGTTTCTGAAGCCCAGACTGTTGTTGCCAAGATGTTGAGATATGAACGTTATCCTGATATTTCAGACCCCTTATGGTTTAAAAAAGGTTGTTTAATTGTCAGGGATATTCAGGATGATGATTCAATTACCTATCGGCTTGATGCTGAGTATGTGGCGAGTCATATGGTAAATAATGGTTATGTCAAGGTTGATACATTCTTTGCGAGTCGTGGTGCGAATGCAACATCAGTGGTAAATGCGACTAATGAAGGAAGGGGTTTTGTTGTCTATCGCGGTAGTGCGACGAATAACTGGTACAATCCTTTTGCCGTCAATCCTGATGGGCTTACCAATGGGAATAAACTACCGATAGTTATCTCGGCAACCTGCGGTACACTCGCCACTGGGGCAACTCCCACTGTTGCTGAGCGCTGGTTCTTAACCGGTTCACCCACTAATTTACGGGGTGCGTCAGGTTATTTTGCGACCACAACAAGCATTGTAAACGGCGCCCATTTAAGGAGTGCGGTTACCCGTGGATTTTTTGATGGTGTATTTTTATATAAAAGACGCACCTTTGCTGAAGCCTGTGAGGATGGCAGGATAAGAGTCTATAATACATATGGCTCAACGACTGAATATCAGGGTTTTACTACTATTGGCGATCCAGCAATGACGTTATGGACTACAACACCAAAGTCGATCACTGTTACATATGATTCAATTCTATATGCAGGAGTTGAAGAAACCCTTCAGGTAAATGTTCAATATCAGGGTAGTCCGGTTGAATCTGCATATGTTTGTATAATGTTTGATACATTAATATATAAAACTGGTTGGACGAATAGTTCGGGACATGTGTTTTTTGTCTTTACTGCTTCAAATCCAGGGATACTGGATATCACCGTTACCGGAAGAAATCTTTATCCATTTGAAGGAACTGCATCAATAATTACCGGCAATGTTTTTATCAGTTACCAAGGATGCACAATCAATGATTCATTAGGTAATAATAATGGTAATATTGATCCTGGAGAAACAATCTTACTTTACACATTGCTAAAAAATTTAGGGGTAATTCCTGCACAGGCGGTAACTGCGATATTGAGAACGAATGATACATTGGTAGTAATCAGTGACAGCATATCCTATTTCGGTAGTATTAACCCAAATGCTTTAAAGGTCGGTATCAATCCTTTCGTTTTTAGCGTTTCGCCGCGTACATATGGGCATCTCATTCCCTTTGATTTGATCGTCCACGATGCAAACGACAGTACGTGGACTTTTAATTTTTCTTTGATGACTACCGGTGCGAGTAGCGGTGGCAATGGGACCGGACCTGACCCTTATGGATACTACATTTATGACAATACCGATACCGCAACCGGTAACGCCCCAGTATATTCCTGGTTTGAGATTGCAACACCCGCGGGCGGACCCGGACAGATAATCCCTGAAATCACAAACGATGATGCAGATACCGTTACGTTACCTTTGCCATTTACATTTAAATTTTATGGCATAAACTACAACACGATAGGGGTCTGCTCAAATGGTTTTGTGGAGATTGGCGGAGCAACCTACCCTTATAGTTACAATGACCCGATTCCAACCGTGGGCAGGGCAAAAAGATATGCATCCCCATTCTGGGATGACTTAAATCCAAGCCAGCAGCAGATGGGACACGGTGATATCTACCAATATTATAATCCTACCACCCATCTCTGGTATGTTGAATTTTACCAAGTTGCTCTCGGTTATGGTGGCGGTGGCCAATGGGAAACATTTCAGATTATTCTACGCGACCCGGCATATTATCCAACGCCAACAGGTGATGGTGAAATCCTTTTTATGTATCAAACTGTAATAAATCCAAATAGTTGCACGGTTGGTATTGAAGATGAAACCGAAACCCGTGGTTTGCAGTATCTATTTAATGGAAGTTACCACCCTAATGCTGCGGCTATCCAAAATGGCAGGGCACTCTTAATCACAACAAAACCACCGATAAGCCAACATTCACCATGGATAGTAATGACCGGCTATGTCGTAAACGACTCTGCTGGTGGTAATAACAATGGTATCCCTGAACCGAATGAAACAATAGAGTTGACGGTCTATATTCAGAATGATGGTGATACAATCGTGGCAAATTTAAGCGGCATTTTGAGAGCATATTCAACGAGCGTCTCGCTCATTGACTCAGTGGCAAACTTTGGCGATATTGATATTGGACAGGTTTCGGACAACAGTTCCAATCCTTATATCATCCAGATATCAGACAATCCCGTCGATACCCTGGTTGGCCTGGCAATCTATTTTTCAGGCAATGGTGGAGATTACCATACATATGCCTATTTAACTTTAAGGATTCATTCCGAGGTCAAGATTGAAGAAGGTTCAAATTCGCAATCCGCAATCCGAAATCCGAAATTAGAAATCTATCCCAATCCATTCAAAAATCACTGCGTGATCAAATTCCAAAGTCCAAACAATTCCGCAATCCGCAATCCGAAATCTGAAATTTCATTAAGTATTTATGATGTTACTGGTCGTCTGGTCAAATCATTTAACCATTTAACCAATTACCAATCTTCAATCATTTGGTCTGCTGATGATAATTCGGGCCTCAGGCTTCCTGCGGGTATTTATTTCTTGAAATTTGAGACAGGTGACTACAGGAAAATAGAGAAGATAGTCCTTCTAAAATAAAAGAATAGCACAAGCAAAGACTCACGGATTTTGAAATCTCATAGCAATACTGTCGTAAGAGAAGAACTGACCTCTTGACTTAAGTCTAATTGTGATTATAATTAATAAGAGGAAATAAATGCGGAAGTTGGCTCTACTTTTAATTTTTTTGACTTCTTTTGCTATCTCTTCCCCGGGAATTGGGGCGCGTTATTTAATAATAACCCATGACCTTTTTTATGATGCAATCTTACCCTTTGCCCAATGGAAACACAAAATGGGCTATAAAACAAAAATTGCCCGGGTTCCATCCGAAATTCCTCAGAATGCAACTTCAATAAGAGATTATATTGTAAATGCCTACAATAACTGGCAGATAAGACCAGAGTTTATTCTATTTGTTGGCGCGCCAAATTATATACCATGGTCTATCAGTACTTCACCTTACGGCGATAATAATTATACGAATATGGATGGGGATATCTATAACGAAATTCTTTCGGGAAGATTAAATGTTCACAGTTTATCTGAAGCTCAAACTGTTGTTGCCAAGATGTTGAGATATGAACGTTATCCTGATATTTCAGACCCCTTATGGTTTAAAAAAGGTTGTTTAATTGTCAGAGATATTCAGGATGATGATTCAATTACCTATCGGCTTGATGCTGAGTATGTGGCGAGTCATATGGTAAATAATGGTTATGTCAAGGTTGATACATTCTTTGCGAGTCGTGGTGCGAATGCAACATCAGTGGTAAATGCGACTAATGAAGGAAGGGGTTTTGTTGTCTATCGCGGTAGTGCGACGAATAACTGGTACAATCCTTTTGCCGTCAATCCTGATGGGCTTACCAATGGGAATAAACTACCGATAGTTATCTCGGCAACCTGCGGTACACTCGCCACTGGGGCAACTCCCACTGTTGCTGAGCGCTGGTTCTTAACCGGTTCACCCACTAATTTACGGGGTGCGTCAGGTTATTTTGCGACCACAACAAGCATTGTAAACGGCGCCCATTTAAGGAGTGCGGTTACTCGTGGTTTTTTTGATGGCGTATTTTTATATAAAAGACGCACCTTTGGTGAAGCCTGTGAGGATGGCAGGTTAAGGGTCTATAATACTTATGGTGCAACAAATGAATATCGTGGTTTCACTACAATAGGTGACCCGGCAATGACAATATGGACAGATACTCCCAAACTACTTTCTGTAACCTACGATTCCATCCTACATGTAAGTGCCGAAGAAACCCTTTGCGTAAATGTCCAGCATCAAGGCTCACCTGTTGAGTCTGCTTACATCTGTATTGTGTTTGACACCTTGATTTACCAGACCGGA
Organism: Caldifarciminota bacterium; assembly: GCA_039802265.1. GTDB lineage: Bacteria > Hydrothermota > Tepidihabitantia > SM23-42 > JAOAFX01 > JBDRWI01. The sequence goes on from JBDRWI010000057.1 coordinate 6,193, forward strand.
TGGACAGACCTTTCAGGTAATATAACCTTCGTGTTTCCGGTTCAAGATACCGGAATAATGAACCTCACAGTTACTGGCAGAAACTTCTATCCATTTGAAGGTGTGATCTCAATAATTCATAGCAACGTCTATCTCACTCACACAGGAAATATATTGACGGATTCACTGGGAAATAATAATGGCAATTTAGACCCAGGAGAAACAATCTTATTATGGGCAAAGATAAAAAATATAGGGGCAATGACCGCACAAAATGTAAGAGCAGTGTTAAGAACAACTGATACAATGGTAGTAATAGCAGAAAGTACTTCCTTTTATGGTAATATTGAATCACATCAGATATTTCAGGGTTTAAATCCATTTGTATTCACGATTTCTCCCAAGAATTATCAACATTCCGTACCTTTTGAATTAACAATATATGATTCCAACAATAACACCTGGAATTCAAACTTTTCTCTTATGACCACTGGAACAACCCCTGGCGGCAATGGCACGGGACCGGACCTGTATGGATACTATATCTATGATGATACAGATACTTTAACAGGAAATGCTCCAGTCTATTCATGGTTTGAAATTGCGCCTTCCGCGGGTGGGCCAGGGTTGATAATTCCTGAAATTACTGATAGCGACGATGATACAGTCACTTATCCCCTGCCGTTCAATTTTAAGTTTTACGGTATAGATTATAACTCAATCGGAATTTGTTCAAATGGATTTTTAGAGTTATCAACATCTACCTATCCTTTTGGGGATAACTCTCCAATACCATCAGCATCAGGTCCTAAAAGGCTTGTCGCTCCTTTCTGGGATGATTTTGACCTGAGTCCTCCACCCGCTGGAAATGGCGATGTCTACTATTATAATGATACAATTAACCATCGTATGATCATTGAATACAAAGACTGTAAGCACTATGGTATTATGCCTCTGAATGCAACCTTTCAAGTAATCTTGCTCGATCCTCTTTATTATCCAACGCCAACTGAAGATGGTGAAATTTTAATTATGTTTAATACAGTAGACAACCCATATAGTTGTACTATAGGTATTGAAGACGAAACAGAAACCCGAGGGTTACAATATGTTTATAATAACAACTATGGTCCGGATGCAATGCAGATCATTAATGGTAGGGCTCTATTGATTACCACGAAACCACCCGCTTATCAGCATTCACCCTGGCTTAATCTTATCAGTCATATCATTGACGATTCTGCAGGGGGAAATAATAACGGAATTCCTGAACCAAATGAAATCATTGAATTAACAACCTACATACAAAATTCAGGTGACACACTCGTATCAAATGTCATAGGAATTTTAAATACAAACTCAACAAGTGTCTCCTTAATTGATACCATTGCGGATTTTGGAAATATTGATATAGGACAGGTCGCTAACAATAGTTCACATCCTTATGTTTTACAGATTACTGAAAATCCAATTGATACCCTTGTCGGACTGGTCATCCATTTCTCGGGCAATGATGGAAATTACAGCACCAGTGCCTATTTAACTTTAAGGATTCATTCTGAAGTCAAGATTGAAGAAGGTTCAAATTCGCAATCCGCAATCCGAAATCCGAAATTAGAAGTTTATCCCAATCCATTCAAGAATTACTGCGTGATCAGATTCCAAAGTCCAAACAATTCCGCAATCCGCAATCCGAAATCCGAAATTTCTTTAAAGATCTATGATGTTTCCGGTCGTTTGGTCAAATCCTTTAATCCTGAATCCTGTATCCTGAATCATGCATCAGATATCATCTGGTCTAGCGATGATAATCTGGGTCGCAAACTTCCTTCAGGCGTATATTTTATTGATTTTAAATCCGACGAAATAAAAGAAATGGAAAAAGTTATTATGTTGAGATAATTTCGGGGAAAGGGGGAATCATGAAAAAGTTTTTAGAATTATCATTAATTTTTGCAATCCCTTTTTTCATATCGGGTGAGGGGATTACTGGTATAAAAAGATTAAGATATGTTGACCCATATGATGTCCAGATGACATCGTATCAGGAATGGTCCGCAAAAACGAGGATAACAGAGGGGCAATTCAAAATTGGGGAGGCGTACCGAACAAAATTCAGAGCTTCACGCCTTCCCATGGTTGATATTGTAGTCTATGCCCCACTTTACACCAATATTCTTGATTCTTTAAACCTCTACATTACCGACCTTGAAGCAGAAAATTATAATGTTCGTGTTGATACAATCCGTGGCTGGCAGGCATCGCAATTGAGGAATCATCTCGCATCACTAATAGATAGCCAGCTCGTTGGTGCGGTATTCATTGGGAATGTTCCTGTCGCCTGGTATGAATATGAATCGACCGAAGGACGCGAGGAGTTTCCAATTGAATTGTATTTTATGGATTTAAACGGGACCTGGGTTGATTCGGATAATGATGGTCTTTATGACGACCATACCGGCAATAAAGCCCCTGAAATATATGTTGGAAGAATTTACGCCGACCCAGTAACCTGGGGAAATGAAATATGGCTTGTTAATAATTATCTATCCAAAATTCATAAATACCGCACCAGTGGTTTTGGCATTCCGCAAAAGGCACTTGCCTATGTAGATGATGATTGGTATAGTTTTAATAATTGTAATCTGAATTTACTCTATGACACTGTCGTCGTAGTTCGGCAATACAATACCACTACCGCAGCAGATTTTCGCCAGCGTCTTGATGACCCCTATGAATGGGTTCAAATCTGCAGCCATTCATCACCCTGGGGAAATACATTTAAAAATACATCCGGATATGCAGGCACAGTATTTAATTTTGAACTCTGGTTTGCTGACCCACCATTCCTTTTCTTAAATCTTTTCCAATGCGCAGGAACAAGATTTATTGAAGAAAATTCTGAAGGGAGTTGTTACATATTCAATACCACAAATGGCCTTCTTGCTATCGGCTCTACCAAGGTTGGAAGTATGCTAAATTTCAGCGGTTTTTACGGTCCTTTAAACACGGGCATAACTGTAGGTCAGGCATTCAAACAATGGTTCACTCAGTACGGAATCAACGATGTTGATTGGTTCTATGGGATGTGTATCATTGGCGACCCAACCCTGAAGCCAAAAAGAACCGGGATGAAGGTTATAAGTCAACATCGCAATTTTAATCCAATATTACCTTCCTCTAACTGGTCAAATCCGGCACCGGTTGATACCCATCCGGAAACTGATGCCTTTGTAACTGTGGCAATTGATGGCTCAAGGAGATTGTGGTGTGCCTGGGCAACCGGACGTTCAGTAACAAATGGCAGAACAGAAATCATTGCATCATATTATATGAATGGTAACTGGGCACCAGCACAGATTGTGCGACCATATCTTTACTGGGATTTTTTCCCTTCAATGTCCACAGATTTACAGGGCAATCCTTATCTCACCTGGCAACGGGCTTATGGAAGGAATTATGATATTTTCGGAAGTGTATATGTCAACAATCAATGGGGAACTGAAGAACAGTTAAGCTCTAAGGCATCAAATGATATGTATCCAGCAATGACCAGGGATGGCGATGGAAGAATGTGGGTCTGTCTTGAACGATGGACACATTTAAATGGTGATATTTATTGCCGTTATTTTGATGGAACCACCTGGCAGCCAATGTTTGCGGTAACAACAGACTCAGCCAATGATTATCGTCCCGCAATGGCTACTGATAGCAATGGAATCGCTTGGGTAACATGGTGTAGTGAGCGTTATCAGTATAATCGAAATATCTATGTGAAAAGATATAATCCAAATACTGGTCATTGGGAAGGGTTATATCGCATCACGAGCAATCCTGCCCAAGACCAAGATCCTAAGATTGCTGTGTCTGGAGATGGTATGATATGGGTTGTTTGGACCTCCTGGCGCAACGGGAATACAGATATTTACGAAAGCCACTACAATGGTTCAACCTGGTCCAATGCCCGCGCAGTTGTTGCTGACCCAAACCGTGATGAACATCCGGTGCTTGTTGTAGATCGAGATGGTTATCTATGGTGTATCTGGCAATCCGATAGAACCGGTGATTGGGAAATATGGGCAAAATACTATAAAAATGGTGCATGGGGAGATTCAATGGTAATAAGTAATAATTTAGCCCGGGATATATTCCCCAGTGCAGTAGTAGATGATTCTGGCTATATCTGGGTCTTCTGGCAATCAAATCGAAGAGGAAACTGGGATATTTATTATAGCAAACTCCATTCTGACCTTGTTGAGCCTCAGGTCACTGTGATTACTCCCAATGGGGGAGAAATCTGGAACATAGGACAAACTTATACGATTCGATGGATTGCCCAGGATAATGTAGCAATTGATTCCGCAGTCATTGAATATTCGACTGATAACGGTAATAATTGGAGTTATATAACTACATCATTCGGTAATGACTCAACCTATCTCTGGACTATACCACCTACTCCGTCAACGCGATGCCTTGTTCGTATCAGCGCGTTTGATAGAAATGCCAACATTGGGAGAGATTTATCTAATGCAACCTTCACAATCTATGACCCGATAGCACCTGAAGTCAGTGTGCTCATTCCTAATGGTGGTGAAATATGGTACTGGAATGAATTACATCAAATTCGCTGGAATTCAAGCGATAATATTGGTATAGACAGTCTAAACATCTATCTTTCCATTGATAGTGGTCTCACCTATCCATACCGGATTTCTCATTTCAATACAAATGATTCTATTTATAATTGGATAATACCCCAGGTGAATTCTAATAAGTGTCTGATTAAGGTGCTTGCCTATGACCATTCTGCAAATACGGGTTGTGATGCGAGTGATAATTGTTTTACCATTGGTGCAGTCGGTGCCGAAGAATATACCAATTTGCCCACACAATTCTTCTTAAACTTCCTCTCTCCCAACCCTTCCAGTGTTGGTCCGTTGCTCCAGTTAGCAATTCCCCACCCAACATTGGTAACAATGAAACTCTACGATATAATGGGGAAATGTGTTTATTCTATAGCAAATGAAATCCTTTCCCCCGGGTATCACTGCTACGACCTTGGAAAACAAAAATTATCTGCCGGTATTTACTTCATCTCGGTCCAAACAAATGAATTTTCAACCATAAGGAAAATTGTAATTATGAAATGATTAGATTTACCTTTTTGTTATCATTCATCTTGCACCTTGTATCCGGTGTCTTCTTAATTGACCCTCGTTATCACACATACGAAGAAGCAGTTCAAGAACTTGATTCAATTGCAACCCTCTATCCTACCATTACAAAACTTTTTAATCTCGGGCTTTCAACCCGCGATAGTTTACCTATTTGGGGTATAAAGATTTCGGACAATCCCGCAATAAAAGAAGATGAACCAACAATTCTATTTAATGGAATCCACCATGCCGAAGAATTACTTGGATGTGAAGTCTGCTTGTATCTTCTAAATGACCTCGTGAGTAAATATGGTATTGATTCAGCAATCACCTACTGGATAAATAATGCGGAAATCTGGATAATTCCAATTTTAAATCCAGAAGGGCATAATGTTGTGATGAATGGAATTGATACAATATGGCGGAAGAATAAAAGGGATAATAACAATAACGGTTTTTTTGACCCTGATTCCGACGGTGTTGACTTAAATCGCAACTACGATTTTAACTGGGAACAAGGTGGAAGTTCGAATCCCGGTGACGAATACTATCGCGGTCCATATCCATTTTCTGAAAATGAAACAAGAATTGTAAGAAACCTGGCATTTCAGAATCACTTTGTCTTTGATATCTGTTACCACTGTGCCCGGACCGGTCAGGGTGAATTGGTCTATTATCCCTGGCGCTGGGGAAATCAATTTGCAATTGATCACCCATTTATAAAAAGAATTGCTGATACCCTTGCCTCAAAGATAATAAATGATGCTGGAAACGGAACCTATGTTCCAATTTATGGTTATGCGACAGAAGGAAATGCAAGAAATTATCTCTATGGGGTATGCGGCACATTTGCCTATACAATTGAGGTAAGCAGAAGTTGTTATCCACCTGGTTATAAGGTTGATAGCATCTGTATGAGAAATCTTCCTGGCGCATATTATTTACTTGAAAGAACGTTCGGTTCAAGTATCACCGGCACAATTACTGATTCAATCACAAACGAACCGATTGTAGCAGAAGTAAGAATTATCGGCTATTATGATTCTACACTTGCATCAAGAATGAGCGATTCATTATTCGGTAGATACCGAAGAATTTTGAATCCCGGTACATATTCATTACAATTCAGAAAACAGGGATATGACACAATCACAATAAGCAATGTTGTAGTACTGCCAGGTATCCCTACAATACTTAATGTAAAAATGAGTCCATTAGGAATTGAAGAATCAGCAATTTCGCAATCCGCAATCCGAAATCCGAAATTAGAAATCTATCCCAATCCATTCAGAAATCACTGCGTAATTAAGTACCAAATCCCCAATCCCAAATCCCAAACAAATTCCAATTCCCAAATTCCAAATAAAAATCTTGCTACTTACTACCCTCTACTCTCTACTCTAAAAATCTACGATGCAACAGGCGAGTTGGTTAGACTATGGGACTATCAGACCATCAGACAATCAGACCATGTTGTCTGGAGTACTAAAGACAACACCGGTCGCAGACTTTCTGCTGGAGTATATTTCATTCAGTTTGAATGTGAGAATTATAGGAAGGTAGAGAAGGTGGTCCTTCTGGAGTAACGATTTTATTTCCTTCATTTTTCAATCTTTGACATTTTAAAAAAAATTGAATATAATTATTTTAGCGAACAAAGGAGGTAAAATGAAAAATTTAAAATACGTGGCTTTTGTGATAAGTATTATCACAATGATTCTTGCCGTTGTTGCTCGTTTATTCTTTCCAGAAAAGGCTTTATTCGGTCTTGCTGCGCTCACTTATTTGCGTTTAACAATGACAATGTTACTGTTTACGCTGGCTTGCCATTTCTTATTCACTAAATAAAAAAGGGCAGAATAATCTGCCCTCAAATTTCTTTATAAACCGTTCATTATCCTCCTGTCTGGGGCGGTTTTAATGCCCTTGTGTTTTCTTCAATAGCAAGTATAACAAGTATCATATCTGCTGCAGCGAGGAGACTGACAAAAGCAAGGGCACCATAGATTAAAACGAAAAACGCCATACCGATTCCACCGAAGGCACCTAAAGAACCCAACCCTCCATAGCCGCCATAACCACCATAGCCCCTGCCCATCATACTGCCCATTGCTGCGCCACCGATAAGCATAACAATAAATCCGATAATGGTAAGCACTGCAACAATCCAGGCAAGGATTTTAAAGATTACTGATATAATCCTCAGCGCTGTAAATTTTTTCTCCATTATACCCCCTTGATGAATAATAATACGCAAAATATTTGAGAAGTCAATAAGCAATTTTATTTTCCTTTAGAAAAGTGGATTAAGGGGATCTGCTTACACAACGCATCAGCAAGCTGATGCACTCCAAAAAATCGGCTATCGTTATACGGTTTCGCTACCAGTTTTGTTATACGGTCTCGTATATTGGCTAAGTTTTTACTAATTAAAAAATAAGAATCAATGAACTTGCGCTCGTAATGGCAATCCACTCTAAACTACAAACTAATTACCATACCAGCATCCCAACCCATAAACCAATAACCATTTTTTGTAGTGGTCAAGCCTGGTTGAGTTCTCTGTAGTGGTCAAGCTTGCTTGACATTTGACTCTTTTGCAGAGTAAACTCTGCCACTACAAAAGATTTTAATCTCCCCTTTAGTAAAAGGGGGATTAAGGGGGATTTGATCAAACACTGTCGTGGTTATTGGGTTAAGGGCATGTCAGCCTGTAATAATAAAAATTTATTTCCATCCCGCAGCGAGAAGGGTCCTGGAAAAAGTCGTGCTATTCGGACACTTTTTAACATTCTGACACAGGAAGTATAAGTTGAAAAAGGTTAATTTACATTCAACTCGATTAGATAAAAAAATCATTGACACAAAAAAATATTTATATATAATTACTAAGAAGGGGGTAAAATGAAATCAAACAATCTTAAATCCGTCATTCTTCTATTCGTCATAATTTCTTTTATACCTGCCCAAATGCAAACTGTTAAGCAGGATTTACATACTGCTGTTTTATCGTTAAAATTTATTTCACCGGCTGAACTTGTTGATAATCTTCTAAAACAAAGACAATTGGATGATAATTATATTCTTAAAACAAAACAGGGTGATGTCAAACTTCTTGTCAATAACTCAACAAATCAATTATTGCTCACCGGAGACTCAATTTCGATTTCTGAAGCAAAAAATATGATTGAATTTTTAGATGTGGCACCAAGGCAGATTGTGGTCGAAGCCAAAATAGTAGAACTCAATAATTCAAGAATGAAGGAATTGGGTTTTGATTGGCAGAAATTTTTGGATAACACAAGAATCGGCGAGCAACTATCGGTTGATGCATATCAAGTGAAAAGGCAATATCAGGGTAACGAAGCCGAAGAAAAAAGCATTCATACTGCGTTAAACGGCTTTATCCAGCATACCATATCTATTGGTGACCTATTAAAA
>JBDRWI010000058.1:0-14606 GCA_039802265.1 Caldifarciminota bacterium
CCCCTGTGGGAGAGGGCAAGGGTGAGGGGGTATTTTATCTTTCACCCCCACCTTTATCCTCCCCCATCAAGCGGGAGGATAAAACTTACGAAATTTAATAATATTTTAAGCACCATAAATGGTGCATCTGCATTTTTTGAATCACCAATCAATCTTACAGCCCTTTTTCTAATCACCATTTTTATTCCTTTTTCGCGTTACCATAAGTCTTTTTCGTATTAAGACTTAAGACTAATTAAATTATTATATTCAGTTTTAATCCATTGTCAATCGGCCGATTTAACTTTTGCTTGACTTTTGACAACTTCTGTATATAATTGACAATATGAATAATAATACAGACAATTTTGAAGAGAAAAAAACAGCAGAAAAACACACGGATGCTATTAGTCTAAAGATTGACTGGCTTAAGGCTTTAATCAGTGCCTATGAGCGATACCTGCCCGCACGGGTTATTGAAAAGATAAAACTCAATCCAAAGGCAAAGAGAATTGAGGGCGAAAGAAGGAATGTGACTGTATTGTTTGCTGACCTATCAGGTTTTACCGCATTATCTGAAACAATGGATGCAGAAGAGATTGCCAATATCATAAATGACTTCTTTACAAGAATGGTAAAGATTGTCCATAAATATGAAGGAAGTGTTGATAAATTTCTCGGTGATGCCCTGATGGTCTTATTTGGCGCACCAGTTGCCCATCACGATGACCCGGAAAGGGCGGTGCGCGCAGCATTAGAGATGCAGGAAGAGATGGAAAGATTCAATGCCGAAAAGAAGTTTGCCTCTCCCCTATCAATGAGTGTCGGAATAAATAGTGGACCTGCTGTAGCATTGAATGTTGGCTCGGATGAAAGAATGGAATACACGGTTATCGGTGATACGGTTAACCTTGCGGCCCGATTGGAGAGCGTCTCGGGTCCAAAAGAGATTATTATCAGTCAGTTTACATACGAGAAGATAGCAGATATTGTAGATGCAGAGAAAAGACCATCGGTGAAGGTAAAAGGAAAACGAAAGCCGGTGGTAAACTACCTCGTAAAGGGAATCAGAGAACATTATCGACTACCAGAAATAACGAAAATAAAATTTATCGGTAGAAAAGAAGAATTAGAGATAATAAAAAATTCACTAAATCAGGCAAAGAATAACAGATTAAGGATTCTGGGAATTACCGGTGAACCGGGTTCAGGAAAGACGAGACTCGGGATTGAAGCCCAACTTACTGCCCAGCAGGAAAATTTCACTACCCTAAGTGTGCGCTGTATGCCCTATGAGATGAATATTCCGTATAATGTAATAACAGGTGTTTTAAGTGGCTATTTTCAGGTAAAGCCGGGGGTTCCGGAGCAGGATTTAAAACTCAAGATTGGATTGAAGCTCAAAGGTATAGGATTAACACTTGATGAAATACTCCCATACATCGGACTTTTATATGGAATGAACTTTCCCGAATTGCAAGCACTACCCCCCGAAGAATTGAAAAAAAGGACATTCAATGCTTTAAAGAGGATTTTTGAATCAGCTGCCAAGTCAGCGCCACTATTCGTCCGGGTTGAAGACCTTCAGTGGGCAGACCCAACGAGTATTGAGTTTTTTGATTATCTATTAAAAGAACTGAAAGAAATCCCTCTGCAATTCTTCTTTGAATACCGCTCCGATTATGCCTTCCCCTGGCTCGGGCAGGAGAATTGTGAGAGTATCTTCTTAAAGAATTTTACGAAAGAAGAGGCGAATAACTTTATGCAGTATATCCTTGATGCAAAGGAGATTCCCGTTGAGGTCATCGAAACTGTCTACGAAAAGTCTAATGGTAATCCTTTATTTGTGTCTGAAATTGTTAAACTATTGCTAAAAAAGAGTGGTATCAGAAGGATTAAAGAGCGTATTGTTCCTACTGAAATGTTTAAAAAGATCGAAATCGCCGAATCTGTATCATCGGTAATCCTGGACCGTATTGACCGGATGAGCGAACTTGATAAAAGAACGCTCCAATATGCATCGGTCATCGGGCGGGTCTTTGAACCGGATTTACTCGCCGCAATCCTCAATACATCAGTCCAGAATCTATCGGAAACCCTTGAAAGGTTAGAGCACTTTGAAGGAGTGCTTGTCTCCGATCCTACAAAAAAATTCTACGAGTTTACATCCCCAACCGCCTATGAAGTTGTCTACGGTTCTCTATTTAAGATAAAAAGGAAGGAACTACATACAATCATCGGCAATGAACTGGAAAAAATCCCCGAAGAAAAAATCTATGAAAATCTTGAAAAACTTGCCTACCACTTTGCCCGTTCAAATGAAGAAAGAAAGGGTATATATTATTTGAAATCGGCAGCGGACAAATCTTATCGCTTGTATGCCTTAAAAGAAACATTAAACTTCTTTGACCAGGCACTGGAATTACTTAAGAAAAAAGAACTTTCACCAGAAGAGATGCAGGATAAATTGGAGGTTTTAAGGAGACAGGGTTGGGTGCTCAGACTGCTCGGTAAGCTAACGGAGGCAATCAAGAATCAAAAACAGTCATTGAAACTCGCCCGAAAAGTTTCTTCATTAAGGGACGAAGCAGGGGCAAATTTAAATATTGGAATAATCTATCAGGAGATGGGAATACCAAAGAAAGGATTAAACTACTGGACAAGAGCAAGAAGGATTGCAAAGAAGATTGGAGATAAAAATATTCACTCCCTTGCAGTTGTAAATCTTGGTAATTATTATATGGAGACCGGAGTCCTTAAAAAGGCGTTGAAGTATTTCAATGAATCATTAAAACTTGGTGAAGAATTAAAAGATAAACGGGCTATCGGCCTCGCCCATCTAAATCTCGGTTATGTAATTGAGAGACAAAGAGACCTGCCAAAGGCTCTTGAATCATATAAAAGGGCTCATCAATTGTTTGAAGAAATTGACGACAAAGAAAATGTCGCCCGCTCCTTGAATCAAATTGGACTCATCCACCTGTATCTTGGTAATATAAATGAAGCAATTCAAAATCTAAGCGAAGTGTCAACCCTTGCTTCAAAGATTGGTGACAAAATGGCTGAATCCCTTGCCCTTGGTAACATCGGACTTGCCTATGCCCAGATGTGGCAACTTGATAAGGCTTATGAAAACTTTACCAAATCTCTGACAAATGCTCAGGTAATTGGAGACCTCCGGCAGGTTATGGGAATGAGTATCAATATTGGCGAACTTCAATTATATCGTGGGAATATTGTCCAAGCTCTTGAATATCACAATAAGGCAACCAATCTGGCGATTCAAATTCAGGATTTATTCAGTGAAGCATTGTCACGGAGAGCAACTGGTTGGGATTATTATCATTCAGCTGATTATAAAAAGGCAATTGAAGAATTTGAAAAGAGTCAAAATATATTCCAGAATATAGGTGATAGAAGAAACAGTGTAATTTCAATGGTTGCCGCGGCAATGCCCAAAATTAAGTTGGGTTATGTTGAAGAAATGGAAGGAATGTTAAAAGGTATTGAGGGAAAAGCGCAGGAAATGAAGGATTTGGAAGTTCTTGCTTATGTGCTTGATGCCGAGGCAGAACTTTTCATATATAAGAAAGATTATGAGAATGCCCGGAAGGTACTGGAACAATTGCCCGATTTGTCAAGACAGATTGGCAACAAACGACTCTATGCCTGGACAATGGCAAAATTGGCTGAAGCAACACTATTAAAGGCACCCTCTCCCTTGATGGGAGAAACTCCATCCATAACCCCCTCTCCCTTGATTGGAGAGGGTAAGGGTGAGGGTGAAAATTTCCTTAATCAGTCAAGCAAATATCTTGAGCAAAGCCTTCCATTAGCCAATGAAATTGGAGACAAAATTCTTGAGACAAAGATTTTTATCATTGAGTCAATGATTTTAAAAGAAAAAACAGATTATACCAGCGCCCTGAATATTTTAAATAAGGCGGTGGAGCAGGCAAAGCAGTGTGGAGCAAAAGAATTGTTCGCCAAGGCATTACTACTAACAGCAAAAATGTTTGAAAAGATTGGTAAGAAAAAAGAGGCAGATGGTTATCAGCAGGATTACAACAAAGTAATAGAAGAAATAACAAAGGATTTTAGCGAAGAAGAAAGGCAAAGGTTTTCTCTCGTCGTGTCATTCTAAACCAAACGCCTCACCTATGCTGTCATTCTGACTCTTAACGAAGTGAAGAGGAAGAATTTCTAAATTTAGAATGAAAAAGTATTATGTCTTTGTATAGGAATTTGAAAAATTCCTATACAATGGTAATGAAATTTTTCATTATAGTGAACATCATCAGGGGCTAAAGCCCCTGAAACCCCAACCCTCACCCTTGCCCTCTCCCTTAAAAAGGGAGAGGATGAAGAGCCTGCCCTGAATTCATTTCAGGGTGAGGGTTCCTTGAAATTCTCCAAATTCTTATACCTCAAGATATTCAGGGGAGGATGATATGAAAATGGTCTCCGCACAAAGAGACGGTTTGCTATATAGCGGGGGTTTTCAGGGGGTACCCCCCTGAATATCTTGAACAAATCAAAGACTCTCTATACTGGTATTACATCTGATTTGATAAAAAGAGTTTATCAACATAAAAATAAACTTATCCCCGGATTTAATAAAAAATATAATATTACCAAACTTGTATATTATGAAGAAACGAACGACGTCAATACCGCCATAAAAAGATAAAACTGATTGAATCATCAAATCCAGAATGGGACAATTTGAGTGATTGTTGGTATGATGGAGATTGAGATTCTTCGGGTCTCTAACGAGACCCTCAGAATGACAATATAAAGTCATTCAAGGAGAGAGATTCTTCGTCCGCTTTCGGCAGACTTAGAATGAGAACACCATCAGGGCACACCCCTGAAACCCAACCCTCACCCCAGGTCCTCTCCCGTAAAAAGGGAGAGGATAAAGGTGAGGGTTCCTACAGAAATTTTAGGATACTACTCCTGAAGCAGGGAATTATTCTTTAAAAAAATAGTGTCCATCCGCTAATATTTACAGCGGATGGACACGACCGGGATACTGACTACTGACCTACTGGATTACTTCAAGTAAATTATCTTCTCAACTTCGCATTCTTCTGGTGTGGCAAACTTGCAGAAGTATATTCCCTGCGAAACAGCCCGACCATTGTCATCAGTACCATCCCAGACAATAGAAGTAGCGAGTAGCGAGTAGCGAGTAGCGAGATCGAAGGATTTGACGAGTCTACCGGTTATATCATAGATTTTCAAGGAAGCATCGCGACCGGGGACATCCACAGAAGGCAGAAAGATTTCGGTCTTTTCGGTGAAGGGGTTGGGATGAACAGTTAATTTCGGATTTCGGATTTGGGATTTGGGATTTAAACTCGTTTCTTCAATTCCAATTATATACTTACGCGCCGGAACCTTATTACCTGTCAAGCCATCCGAACCCCACCAGTAATACTGAGTGATTTCCTTGTATGTTCCAAGAGGATTATAGATTGGGAAGGCGTTGATGATAGAATTTGAAGTTTCACCAGTCATAAGGACAACAAGTTTAAACGGATTTCCTGCAGTGTAGCCCATATTAGCATAAGGTATATAAAGTTCAGTATAGAGATAATTATTCACCACACCATCTTCACAAACTAATCCAGAAAATGTTGTATCCACCCAGGAGCCTCTACCATCCTTTGTGCTGACATATCTTTTATAGAAGTAGGTTGACCCATTATCAACTATTAGACAAAAGTCAGGTTTGAAACTATCGGGTGAAGTCGGCTTAAACGCTGACCTACCCGATGTGCCATTATAGGGCACTGTGCTATCTGCACCACCAGGTCGTGTATCAACATAGATAAATAAATCGCCTTCGGTGCGTAGATCGCAGCGGGCAAAACCCACATAAAACCATGCTGGGTTCATCGGATAATCCCAGGTAACAAATAATGAATCATAGTCAGTTCCAGTATCATTTTTTCTCCGCCTGTTGATATATTCATATTTATTAGAAAAATCCTTTACATAGCCATACGGATTAGTTGCACTGCCAACTTTAAGATAATGGGGCGTCACAGAATCTCCAGAAACCACCACCCTCGGTTCAGCACCCAAGGCACCCCATAGTGTATCCTCATCGCTCACCTTTAAGGCAAAGATAAGGGTATCCATTGGTGGTAATCCTTGCAGGATATACCTACACCATTTCCCAACCGTGCTATCTTTTGTATTCCAGGTTTGATAATATTCTTCACAGGAATCGTTAAATGCAGTTTCTGATGTTATCTTTTTTCTTGAAAATTTCAACTTGTACGGACCTTCCGCGGACTCCTTAAGGGAATCGTCAGAGACGATTTTCCACCTGATGATAATAGAGCCATCAACGGTTGGATGGTTATATAAGTGGAGCAATAGATTGCCGTAATCGGCTCGGGCTGGCAGGTCATTCCCAGAAAGCCCATACAACGGCGGATGAATTCCTGAGCAGTATGGGGATGATGACGGTCTTTAATACCATCTGGAGAAAAACTGCAATAGATTGTGCTACCATCTGTCCTTGAATCCTTCCAGTAATTACCCCAACCAATTGCCCGGCCTGCCCACCACCTGTCCTTTGCCTCCCAGTCGGCTAATAACAATTTTCCTCCGGCAGTTGGGGAGATTATATCTACATAGTTATCCGCCTCTTTCTTATATTGATAAGCAAGCGTCTCATTCTGGGCAAATGTTCCAGATTGTCCGTAGAGGGTATCTATATTCCCTGTAGTATATGGATATCCATCGGACACAAATGTCGCATGAAATTTATTGAAGAGGGATGTCCCGCTATACATATAACCGAAGTCATTACCCATCAAGAGGACTGGCTTACCACTGCTGATATAATTCTCTAATTCATACTGGTCTTCAGTACTGATTATTCCTGCAGGTGTATCATTCAATCTAAATCCAAGGCTCACAATAACCTGTTTATAGGGGCTAAGCCCGCGACCATCCTTTTGTCCTCTGTATAATGTGTCGCAAACCCTTAGTTTATATTTGGGTTGGACCCGATTAAATTCATCAAACTGGTCTACAATTGCTGAGTCTATTGGAATGTAAACTGAATCAGCTTCATCTATCGGGTCTTCATTCCAGTCAGTGGTCAGCGGATTGTCATAGTTTTCATCATCATAATACCACATCCAGCCCGTACCGCGGGGTGTCGGGTCAATTACATCACTGCTTTTGGGCAATATTCCGTAAGTTGAAGAGGAAGCCCGATAATAAGTGCGACAAAAAACCTCTCTCGCCAGATAACTCGTTGATATTGAAGTATCAGGAATATTCATCCAGGCAACAATACAGGTATCATTCCAGCGGCAGGCAACATCACCCGCATACTGGTCCCAGTATTGGGGGCTCTGGTCGTTGTTAATGGTATATTCAGGTTTTAAAGAACCACCGATTGAAACCTTTGCATAGACCCCTTTGTTATTATTTGTTTCTTTAGTATAGACTATGATGAAATCGTTATTTGGAAATACCGCTACTCTTGCTCCAAATTCGGGTAAAGATGTGTTGGCAATGACAAAATCCGATGAACTAACCGGCATCAATGTATCAAGGCCCGGTCTCATCTGAAATGTTCGGGCATAGACATCTGGGTCGGTCGAACTGTATTCATATGTCCAGGTGACCACAACAAACCCATTTGCATTAACCGCCACATCCGGTGCATATTCATTCTTCCCATCGGTTCCCGGACGGCTCACTTTTATCTTATTATCAATAATGTTGCTATTTATTCCGCGGTATTGAAGGTAGATTGACCTGAGTGAATCACCGGTGGTGGCTGAATCAACATAAACCACAACATATCCGGAATCACAGAATGCGCAACGGGATACTGAACGGCCCCTCATCCTGAGGTTTGGCTCAATGTAACTTCCATGTATCAAACCACCCCCACTATTATATCTTTTATGGTATATCGCATAGACATTATTTGGAGGATAAAAATATGTGAAAGAAACAATAAACTCGCCGTTATCCCGGCAGTCAAGGGCAGGCGATTTTGGATACCCTGAATACATTGTATCAACCTCAACAATTGTTGCATCACCAATCCGGGCATATACATAAACCTTTCTTGTAGTGGTGCTAACTATCCTCTGCCAGGCTTGAATAACCGGACGGGTAGTTGCCAGAGGTGTTGCCAGTTGAATATCGCTGTTATTGACACCCCAGACATTATCAGTATCAACCTCAAAGTTATAGCCACGCAGAGTTCCATTCCAGAGGAGTCTCTGCCGATATACGCTATTACGGCCACTGCCCCATCTTAAATCTTCCCAGGCAATATAGGCAGTGGTATCCCTTGCTGCAACAGATGGATATGTCTCACGCCGATAACCCTGGTCATTATCCCAGACAAAGATTGAATCAATACCCCATAACAGAAAAACTGGCGAAGATAACAAAGCACAGAACAGTAACTTTCTCATTGTTACCTCCTTTACCCTTATTTTATGCAAAATTTGTGCCAACCTTCATACTTAAAACTTATGAAAAATCAAACAATTTTACTATTTAATTTAATCCATCTTTATACTTTAAGATAAATTTTGCATAAAAGTATAACATATATCGGGACGCGCCCCTGATACCCATATTCTTCGCTACGCTCAGGATGACATTTCATTTCAAATATATTATCTTTTCCACATCGCTCTTTTCTGGAGTTGTAAACTTGCAGAAGTATATTCCCTGTGGAACATTTCTGCCATTGTCATCCGTGCCATCCCAAATAATAGAAGTAGCGAGTAGAGAGTAGCGAGTAGCGAGATCGAAGGATTTGACGAGTCTACCGGTTATATCATAGATTTTCAAGGAAGCATCGCGACCGGGGACATCCACAGAAGGCAGAAAGATTTCGGTCTTTTCGGTGAAGGGGTTGGGATGAACTGTTAATTTCGGATTTCGGATTTGGGATTTGGGATTTACTGCAGTTTCTTCAATTCCAATTATCTGTACTTTGTTCGGCACTTTGTTTGAGGTTAAACCGTCGTCATCCCAATAATAATATTGGGTTATTGCCGTATCTTCCCCGAGTGGATTGAAAATCGGAAAGGCATTGATGATTTTATTTGTATTCTCCTCAGTCATCAGGACCACTAACTTGAATGGATTACCTGCGGTGTACGCCATTGTATCAAACCGAATATAAAGTTCAGTATACAAATAGTTGTTTACAACATTATCTTCTACAACATATGTTCCTCCGGAATTAATTGAAACCCAGGAACCACGACCATCCTTTGCAGACCATTTTTTGTAGTCTCTAATCGTTGCATTTTCAACAATCAGACAGTAATCAGGGGCAAATGTCCCTATCTGGGCTTTAAATGATGATCTACCAGATGACCCATTATATGGCACCGTGCTATCCGCCCCACCTGGTTTAGTATCAACATAGATAAACAGGTCACCTTCAGTATTAAAGTTACATCGGGCAAAACCTACTTCAAAGGTAGTGGTGTTCCAGGTCACGAATAGTGAGTCATAATCAGTTCCGGTGTCATTTATTCTTCGGCGATTCATATATTCATACCGATTTGAAAAATCCTTTACATAGTTCTGGCCAAAGGTAATCGTATGGGGTGTAACTGAATCACCACTAACAATTGCCATCGGCTCATCGCCCAAAGCATTCCATAACCCTGATTCATCACTTACCTTTAAGGCAAATACAAGTGTATCCATCGGTGGTAAGCCGTATAAATTTTGTGTTACCAATGCCCCCACCGCGCTATCTGCGGTATTCCAAGTTTGGTAGTATGTTTCCGAAGAATCTTCAAAGGCAGTTTCTGATGTAATCTTCTGACAATTTCTTCTAAATTTCAATTTGTAAGAACCTTCAGCAGACTCACCGGGCTTGTCATCAGAGACAACCTTCCAGGTAATTGTTACCCTTCCTTCAGATGACCCAGTGGCTGCAGTTAGTGTTGTTATCGGTTCAGGCTGGCAATTCAATCCTAAATAGCCAAGACATCTACGATAGAATTCAGCATAAGTGTGAGGATGCGTTGTGCTTTTGATACCACTCAAAGGAAATGTAGTATAAATCTTGAAACTGTCCTGGGTAGGTCTACCACCCTTCCAGTAATTACCCCAGCCAATCGCTCGACCAGCCCACCACCTACCCGGAGCACCGCTTCCCTGCAAAATTAACTCATACCCTATTTTGGGACTGATTGAATCTACATAGTTATCCACCAGAGTTTTATAATCATACTTTAAAGTTTCATCTGCAAAAGAAGTTCCTGCAACACCATATAATGTATCAATATTCCCCAACTTGTAAGAAGCACCATCACCAAGGTAATTTGCTCCATATTTACTGTAGAGTGTTGTTCCATTATACATATACCCAAAGTCATTCCCTTCAACCATTGTGGGATGTCTCGTGTTGATATAGTAAAGAAGTGCTGACTGCTCTTCATTGCTTATGGTACCAGCCGAAGATGCATCCGTTCTGTAACCCAGGTCAAGAAATACTGCATCATAATCAGTCAATGCCTTTTCGCGCCGCCAGGGTATGGTATCCTCATTAAAGATGCGATACTGACCATTTGTATTCAGCTCCGCAAGCTGGTCAACAATCGCTGAATCCAGGTCAAGATAAACTGAGTCGGGTTCATCAATCGGGTCTTCATTCCAGGTAGTACCGGGCAGGTCATAATTTTCATCATCAAAATACCAGGTTTTACGCCCACCGACAGTATCGCCTGCCGGTATTAACCGGATTGGACCGCTTGTTAATGGTATCATACCATCTGGATTATGCCAGTATGGCCGACAAAAGATATCATAATAGGTTCCGGGAATATTTTCTATCTCCTGGCTCATCCAGGTAACATAACAGGAATCCATATTCCTACATTCAACATCCGGACATCCCTGATAGAGGGTATCTTCGTTGATAACAAATTCGTTGTGAAAACCAGCACCTATCCAGGCGCGTCCATAAACATTATATCCAGTCCTTGCTTCCCTGTACTCCTCCCAGACAATAAAAAAGTCATTATTGGGAAAGACTGTTACTCTGGGATACCTTGCAGGATATGGAGATGTTGTCACTGCTAAAATAGGACCAAAACTAATACCTCCACCCTCTGGATACATCTGAAAAGTCCGACAGTATATATCAATGTTAGTTGGACTTGCCCAATAGTGCCAGACAATAACCCCAAACCCGCCCTGATTTACCGCCACCGCTGGATAGTCTTCATTGTATGCCCCGGAATTACTAATTAGTTCCCGCTCTTTTACCAAGTCTCCATTTCTCTTGCGATACTGCATATATATTGAACGCTGAGTACCGCCTGCACTTGAATCATCATAAACAATTATAAATCCCGAATCACAATAGGCAACCCGGGTGATTGGAATATGGTGTTTGAGAGAATCAACGGGCCAGACTTCACTACCATTTAGGAAATTACCAGCCGAGTTATAACGACGCCAAATAAGTTTTGGATAATCCCCTGGATCAAAATTTGTGAATGTAACGACAAACTCGCCATTATCTCTACAGGAAACTGAAGGCCTTTTCTGAGAGCGAGAACCTGCATAAACCCTGAACGGTTGATTCGTGTATATTCGTGCCCAGATCTCGGCTGGTCTTTCTTTACCGGGATGATAACTTGAATCTTCCCAGACGCAGACAAAATAATTGGTTGGGTTTCCTTCAATATCAGGGTAAGTTTGCTGATATTGACTGAAAGAATCAGTACTTAACATTGTATTGTATCCATACATACCACCATTCCAGTAAACACCCTGGCGGTAAACATCAAAATCGCACCACCGGCTATCCTGCCAGCCAATATATGCACCCCAGGTCCTTACACCAACTGTGGGATACATCTGTGTTGTTTTCCCCCGGTCATTATCCCAGAGATATATTGAATCAACATCTATCTGTGCTACTAACAGCAAAGGGACAAAGGTTAGAATACAAAATAAAGTTTTCCTCATCATTTTTTACCCCCCTTTTATTTGAACAAATGACTCGCTGTTCTTTTCGTTAATCATCGACTTTTTCTAAATGCAAAATCTGTGCCTAAATTTATACTTAAAACTTACGAAAAATCAACCTTATATTAAAATACAGAGGAAATAACTTATACTTTTATATAAATATTACACAAAAATATAATTAAAATCCACCACTATAACTATGCACTACTCTCAAAGTTTTAACACATACTTTTTTCTAAGATCTACCAACCATTTATCTTCTAAAACTCAAACTCGTCTAAGACTTAAGTTTAGATTTATTCCAAATATTTTTGTTTCTTCTTTCTCACCTTTATTATTTCCTTCTCCCTAAGAAAAGCACCATATTATATACACATATTAATATATGTCAATAGTCAGATTAGGGATATTTTTTATCTTTAAAATACTGAAAATATGACGCTGTCAATATATGTTATTGTCTTCACTCTTCCATATAACTTAAGTTTGTATTGTCCTGGATTGGGTTGCCACAAAAAGTTAGGATTATTTTCGCACAATTTTTTGTCATTCAGATAAAGGGTGTATGAATCAAAAGTAGAATCGCACTTAACTTTAAAGGCAATCGCTTGATTCTTATAAGGGATATGCGGGTCTAATTTGAAGATATCGCCATTTTGTGGATGGAGGATGCACAATCCACTACGATTGTTTCGGAAACAGTCAAGCCTCCTGTCCAAGGCAGTGTCAGATTCTACCCCAGCACAGTATTTACACGTATCTTCGGGCTCGGTTCCGGGAATAAAAACTTCTTCTATTAGCGCACAATTTTTTCCGGCAATTAAGCCCGTCTTTGCGCAGATTTTTAGATGCCTTAATGACTTTGGTCCATCAAAATCTTCTGGATATTCATTTCGGTGGAGTTCAATCATAATATCTCTAAAAAGTGGTGCAGCGCCAGAAATCCCTGATACTCCATTCATCGGTGAGCCATCAAAATTTCCAACCCATACCCCAACGGTATATTTTGTTGTGAAACCTATGCACCAGTTATCCTTAAAATTTTTTGTAGTCCCTGTCTTTACTGCACAGGGAAATGGTAGATTTAAAGGTGAATCATCACCAAATGCTTTTATCCTGCTTGAGTTGTCCGACAGAACGTCAGTGATAATAAATGCTACATCTTCAGAAAAGACCCTCTCCCCTGGTTTATTTTTGTTACCTTTTATAAACTCAAATTCGCTCCAGATTCCTTTATTGGCAATTGCCCGGTAGGCATTGGTAAGTTCAAGTAGTCTCACTTCTGCTGCCCCCAAAGAAAGAGAAAGTCCATAAAAACTTGGCTGCTTTTTAATACTGGTAAAATGTAAATTATTCAGGAAGTTATAAAATTTTTCGACACCCAAAATTTCTAATAAGTGCACCGCGGGTATATTAAATGAAGAACCGAGTGCCTCCCTTGCTCTTACATATCCATGATACTTATCACCATAATTCCTCGGTGCAAATAAAGTTCCATCTGGAAGTTTAAATTCAGTAATAGTATCGTTTATTAAATAACTCATTGGAATCCCATTCGATAAAGCGAGGATATAAAGAAAGGGCTTCAAACTTGAACCAGGCTGGCGCAAGGCAAGACAACCATTCACCTGCCCTTCCTTTTCATCAAAATAGTCTTTTGAACCGACCATGGCAATGACTTCTCCACTCCTTGTATCTATCACAACAATCGCCGCTTGATGAACATTAAACTTAGTTAAATTTTTAACTGAGGTTGATACCATTTTTTCAAATTTTTCTTGAAGATTAACATCTATCGTTGAAGTAATGGTTGAATAATTTCCTTTATCAATTTGCCCTAAAACAAAATCAACAAAGTGTGGTGCCCTGAAGATAAGGCTCTGTTCCTTAATCTGAACCGGTTCATTTATTGCCAATAAAAATCTGGTTGAATCTATTGCTCCAGTGCCCAAGAGTTGTTTTAAAATTTTTTCTTTTTCTTCTTTTATTTTCATAGTCTTATATGGATTCAGGATACTTGGTGCCTTGGGCAGGGATGCAAGAATACAGACCTCGGAGAGTGATAATTGACTTGCTGGTTTCTCAAAATAAATCCGTGATGCCGCTTCTATACCATATGCCTGATTGCCATAAGGCGCACGATTAAGGTAAACTTCAAGGATTTCTTCCTTACTCAGGTGAAGTTCGATCTTTATTGCATAAACCATTTCAATGATTTTTGTTATTATGTTCCTCTTCCTATAATTTAGTATCATTTTTGCCACCTGCATAGTAATGGTAGAGCCACCGGAATAGGCCCGGCGGTGTTTAATATTTTGAATTAATGCCCTGAATAACGCAATTATATCTACACCCCGGTGCAGAAAGAATCTTTTATCTTCTCTTATTATTGTTGCCTTAATCATGTCGGGCGAAATTTCTCTTATACTCTTCCAGATGCTTGTCTTATAATCCTTCGACAACACATTTCTAAGTAAAATCCCGTTTCGGTCAGTAATCTTAAAAGAATTGAATTCAGGATATAGCAATTTTCTTTCCGGGGGGACAAGAAAAAAAATTAAAGTAGCAATAAAGATTGAAACAATTATCCAGTTTAAAATTCTCCTCATCAAAAAATTTTATCT
>JBDRWI010000059.1:0-14504 GCA_039802265.1 Caldifarciminota bacterium
AAATCTAATAGTATTTTTATTTGGTCATCTGTGAACCGTTTATGGAGTTGCTTACCCATAATTCTCCTTTCAGCACTTTTCATCGTGCTAAAAGGTATATCCATCAGGTATTTACCAGTCCACTTTTGATTTTTACCTAACACGTTTGCAATCGAGGCTTGACAAAGTAGAAAAAGTGAATATAATTAAGTATAGAAAGGGGGTTTTATGCGCTGGATATACTTAAGTCTTTTATTAGCGTTGTTATTTCCCTTGACTGCTACCACCATCTTCTCCGATGATATGACCAACTTCCCCACAAACTGGACACTATCCGGTACATCCGGACAATACTGGACAAAGAGTTCTGCCCGGTATTACTCTCCTTCATATTCTGCAAAATGCACACCAAATGCAACTTATTCAAATAATGTTGATGTCTATATGGAAAGGTCATTCAGCCTTTCGGGTTACTCATCCGCAACATTAACCTTCTATATCTGGCAATACACCGAGGCCAATTATGACTTTGTCTATGTTCAATACTATACTACATCGTGGACAACTGCCTGGAGCAGAAGCGGCTCTTACCAGTCCTGGCAACAGATTTCAGTGAATATTCCCACCAATGCAACAAAGATAAGATTCTGGTTCCATTCTGACTATAGTGTAACATACGAGGGCGCCTATATTGATAATGTTGTCCTTGATGCTACTGGTAGTGGCACAACACAGAATGACGCAGGGAGTGGTGGGGATGCGGGGAATACCTTTGAGACCGCCTTATTAATTAATCCGGGTAATTATACCGGATATATGGATGGTTCAGACCGTGATGACTTTTATAAGTTCAATGTAACATCAGGGCAGGTAATTAAGGTAAAACTAACCCCTCCATCTTCTGCCGACTTTGACCTCTATCTATACAACCCATCAAATGTACAAAAGGCATCTTCGCTCAATGGCACGGGTCAGGTTGACTCGGTTACTTTCACCGCGGATGCCACCGGGCAGTGGCGGGCAAGGATGTATGAGTATTCAGGTTCAGGCACATATTCATTCAGCGTAACACTATCAAGCGGCGGTGGTGGCACAACCAAAGAGTGGACAATAATGGTCTTTATGAATGCTGATAATAATCTTGAAACATACGGAATCCAGGATTTTAATGAAATGGAGGCCGGCGGTGGTTCAAATTCCAATCGTAATGTTGTGGTTCAGATTGACCGAATTCCTGGTTATGACAATTCAAACGGCGACTGGACTGGCTGTAGAAGATATTATGTTACATCGGACAACAATTCCACCACCATAAATTCTACTTTGATTCAGGACCTTGGTGAGGTTGATATGGGTTCACCCACAACGCTTGTCCAATTCGTCCAGTGGGCAAAACAGAACTATCCGGCAAATAAGTATTTCCTTGTATTGTGGGACCACGGCGATGGGTGGTATCTTGCCAATCAACCAACCGATGCGATCCTCTTCAGGGGCTTTTCAAATGATGAAACCTCCGGAAATGCGATTGATGTAGCAAATGGCGAGTTAAATAGTGCCCTTTCCCAGATAAAAACCACACTGGGAAAGAATATTGACTTAATTGGCTGGGACGCCTGTTTGATGGGTATGTGGGAGGTAATGGATATTACAAAAAACTATGCAAATATCTTGATCAGTTCTGAAGAAACCGAAGGTGCTGCGGGCTGGTACTATACAAGTTTTTTAAATGACCTTAATAATAATCCGACGATGTCCGCACTTGATTTAGGCAAGGCAGTTGTCAACGGAACCTCAGGACAGTCAACCCTTGATGTTACAGACCTTAGCCAGATTGCCAATTTAACCACAAAGATTGACGCCTTTGCTAATCAATTGATCCAGGCAAGGGCACAGGGGTATTCAAGCACAATCCAGACCGCAAGGAATAACACAAAACAGTTTTACTTGACTGCCCACATTGACCTCTATGATTTTGCCGATAAGATCTACAATTCAACGAGTCTGCCTGCTGCACTAAGAAATGCCGCAACCGATGTCAAGAATGCAATCTTGAATGCGGTGAAGCTCTATAAAAATTCTTCAAGTTATTCTATGTGCCGGGGTGTCGCTATCTACCATCCATCATCATCCTCAGGATATAACAGTTCCTATAACAGCCTGCCCATCACCTCAACAAAATGGGATGAGTATCTAAAGGGCGAATCCGGCGGTGGGGTTGATTATACTGTCTCTCAGGTTACCTACTCTTGGGTCAGCACCTCCACCGCAACCGGAATCACTGGTGATGACCAGTCAAAGAACTTTACCCTTCCCTTCTCATTCAGCTTCTATGGCACAAGTTATAGTTCAGTAAATATCTGCTCTAACGGCTTTCTGTCATTTACCTCAACATCAACCGCATATAATCCTGCAACCATTCCCAATACTGCAGAACCCAATGCCCTTATTGCCCCTTTCTGGCGCGATCTAAACCCTGCCGGAGGTGGCACGATTACCTACTATTCAGGTTCTGATAAGTTTGTTGTTACCTGGAATTCGGTGAAGAACTATTCCAATTCCAATACCCAGACCTTTGAGGTAATTCTATATCCCAATGGTGAGATTGTATTCCAGTATAACTCAGTGACTAATGATGTAACGACGAGCCGGGGTATTGAAAATCAATCTGGGTCTTCAGGTAAGACAATCAATGCACCATCAAATGGAACTGCCTGGAAATTCACACCAACAACTGGCTTCTATGACCAGGCAAACAGTGGTGATATGAGGATTCCAAAAGATTTATTAGGTGATAGATTAATCGTTTCTTATCCTAATCCTGCTTCTAACACACCTGTCCACTTTACTTACCGGTTAAACACAATTTCCGATGTAAAGATAAAAATCTTCAATGCACTGGGTCAGAATATATACACAATTGATGAAGGAAGAAAAAAACCCGGTATTTATACAGCGACCTGGAATTATGAGAATCTTCCTGTTGGTATTTACTTCTATACATTCACAAGCGAAGGAGAAACAATTAACGAGAAGATAATTATCTTGAAGTAGAAAGAACTTCAGAATATAGTTAAAACCAGAAAGGCTTATGGTAATGCGAAAAAGGAATAAAAATGTTGATTAGAAAAAGGGCTATAAGATTGATTGGTGATTTCAAAAATGCAGTTGTACCATTTATTGTAATTAAAATATTATTAAATTTCGTAAGTTTTATCCTCCCCCTTGATGGGGGAGGATAAAGGTGGGGGGTGAAAGAATAATTACCCCTCTACCTTACCCTCTCCCAGCAAGGGAGAGGGATTTGATATATCCGAGGAGGAATGATGAAGGGGAGTATCTATGTGGCGGGGATTTTATTGGTGTTATTCTACTTTGCACCAGCCCAGGAGTATGAAATCATAAGGACAAAACTTACGGGTACCGGTGTTCAGGCAGACTCAGCGTGGTGGATTACTGGATTCCAAAACGAAACCGATGGCGAGTATGTCTATTTAAGACCAATCCGTCAGGGTGGAGTCTTGCTCCAGCCAATATTTAAGAGCAGATTGGCAGGGATCGGAGTAGATGCCTTTATTACCTCCGGTGACACGCTCGTCGGATTTTCAACCTCAGGACCTGATGCCAATGGTTATGTATATCTAAATGCCATAATGAAAAGTGGTGCGACTCAGGCAATCTTTAGAAGCAAATTAGAAGGGTGTGATGTGCAGGATGTTAGTCCGGTTGCCGGGCAGTGGATAAACGAATTCAGAACATCCGGTCCTGACCCCGATGGCTATGTCTATCTCAAGGTAGTACGTAAAACAATTGGCATAGAAGAAGAGAAGAGAAAAGACAGTGAGATGGCTTTGAATGGTTTTACATTCGCCCTGAATAGCCCCGCACCAAATCCATTTATAAACAAGACCAGAATATCATATTCAATTGCCAAACCCTGTAAAGTGGAGATAAAGGTTTTTGATATAACGGGTAGAGTGGTCAAGACCTTAATAAACAAAAATTCGCAAAATCCAAATGTTTATACTATTTTGTGGAATGGAGAAGATAACGAGGGGCGCAGATTGAATTCAGGTATATTTTTTATCAGGATGAAGGCGGGTGATTTCTCTGCGACAAAAAAGGTGATGTTGTTGAAGTAAAAATGGGGGAACAATGAGCAAATACATTAAAACTTTAATCATTGGTTGCCTTTTGGTAAATTTGTTATATGCCCCTTCTGATATCACTAAGAAAGGGAATGAAGCGGCGGTCTCCAAGGAGATAGGCGAACAGGGCCGTGCCTGGCTTGAGGCACAAAGGGGCTGGATTGAATCCGGTACCAATTTCTATCCCTACAGCACCGGTATAAATGTTGGTATTGGCACAACCTCACCGGCGTACAAACTTGATGTCGCAGGCAATTCAAGAATACAGGGTAATTTATATATAAACTCATGGCCGATAAGTGTCACATCTGCACCCCCGGTTGGTTATGTCTTAAAATGGAATGGGGCTGCGTTTATTCCCTCAATAGATGAAAATAGTGGTGGAAATGTAAGTGGCTCAGGCTCACCAACCCAGATTGCATTCTGGACAGGAACATATACGATTAGCGGTGATAATAATTTATGGTGGGATAATACAAATAAGAGACTCGGGATAGGAATAAGTGCACCAAATTGCAATTTACATGTTGTTGGCAAAGGGAGGGTTATATACACTCCTGCTACAAATGATACTGCATTTGTTGGAAAAACAAGTGGCACTGAGGCAAGAAGGGGAGTCTATGGTGAATGCAATGCCTATGATGGTGCCGGGGTTGGTGTTAC
Source organism: Caldifarciminota bacterium (assembly GCA_039802265.1). Taxonomy (GTDB): domain Bacteria; phylum Hydrothermota; class Tepidihabitantia; order SM23-42; family JAOAFX01; genus JBDRWI01. Next base: position 4,788 of record JBDRWI010000059.1, read on the forward strand.
CGGCGTTGGTGGCTTCTTTGGAACCGCCGCATGGTATGCACAAAGTAATGGAAGTGTTGGTGGTGTCCTGGGAACCTACTGGGGTGAAGGTGTCTGGGGACTTTCTGATGCGACCTATTATGGATATACCGGAGTCCTTGGCGAAGGCTGGAATGGTGCAGCAGGGGTGACCGGATGTGCCAATGGACTCTGGATGTACTATGCTGGTGCCGGGGTTGGTGGCTTCAGCACCGATGTCGGAACATTCGGCTATGGAGATGCAACATCATTGAGTTTCGGCGTCTGGGGGAGGAGCGATGCTACAGATGGTATCGGCACTTATGGTAGTAGTGCTGGTGCTACAATCTATACTCCGCCTGCTGGTCAGGATGCTGGACTTTTTTCAGCAGGTCAATACTATGGACTTTATGGTATGGCACAGAGGAATACCGATTATGGAATTGGGGTTGTTGGCCTTGGCTTCAACACAACAACCTTGACCTATGTGAATGGTGCGGGTGTGGTTGGATGTGGCAATGTTGGTGTTGCGGGTTGTAAGGATCAGTATACCTACGGAATCCTTGGCTATACTACAACCCAGGCAAACTATTTTTATCATAATGAACAGTCAACAACCGACCAGCAGTCTGCAATCTATGCCTATAGAACAAGGTCTGCCCAGAACGACGGAACTGGTTATGGTGTCTATTATACGAATCAGGCAATTCAGGGCGCTAATTTTTGGGGCGATGTGTATACATTCGGAATATCCGGTCATAACTATAATGATTATACCCGGTGTGGTGGTGTGCTTGGTGCACAGTGGGGTGGTACATACTGGGGTTCTCTCGGTTATAAAAGTTCAGCAAGTTTGACCTATGGTGGTTATTTTACGAGCCATACCGATGGCTCGGGCAAGCAGGGAATTGGAATCGGTTCCTATGGTGATTTAATGGGTGGCTGGATTAAGGGTGATGAATATGGTTTATATACCGCAGGCAGACGCTGTGGTATTTATGTTGATGGAAATGGATATGCAAGGGGTTATCTCGCAACAATCCACGAGGAGAATAATCAGGTTGATGTCCTCTATGCCCTGACCGGCACCTCGGTTAATGTTCTTACCTATGGTAGGAGCAGACTGACGAATGGCAATGCGGTAATAAATTTTGATGAGAGTTTCAGAAGCGCGGTCTCCGAAAGAGAGCCGGTCACGGTGATTATAACGCCAATCGGAGATGGTAATGAGATCCGTCTATCAAATATTTCCAAAAATGGCTTTGTGGCATTTGAATCTAATGGTGGCAGGTCAAATAATGAATTCTGCTGGATTGCGATTGGCAAGAGAAAGGGTTATGAAGATATTCAGGTTCCTGAAGAAATAATCAAATCTGATTTTGATGATAATATGGCTCAGGTTGCATTTGATGAAAATAATCTCAGTGGTAGTGCAAAGGGGATGTGGTATGATGGAACTTCTTTAAGATTTGGCAAACCACCAGCCGCACCGGTTAAAAAACCCCCAGAATCTGCAAATTTTGCCAAAATAACGGAACTCCAGAAGTTAACAAAGAAACTTGAGAATTTAAAGAAAGATATAAAGAGACTGGAAAGGGATATTAAAAGAAGTATAAGCGATGCCGAAAAGTCGGATGTAGCAAAAAGGAGTAAATAAAAAAGATTAATCAGAGAAATGCAGGTTTTAACTGCGGACAAATTTCTATTCAGGTATCCGCAGGCTTTAACCTGCATACAATAAGAATAGTGTCTTGCTCGTAAAAGGAGGTGGTGGTTATGTTTGTTCCAATCTTATGTTTTGTTATATCAATTTCGGGTCAGATACCAGAAGAGAGCCATTCGGGCTCAATCACCTTCTTCGTACGGGGTATAGATAATGGTTATGGAATTCAGACTGATGTAGAGGTCTATAAAGATCATCAACTGTTCTCATCACTGAAGACCGATGAGGGAGGGTATCTGGTCTTCAGAAACATTCCCTACAAATACGAATTCATATTCTCGGCATCGGGCTACGATAGATTAAAGACATCTTTTGTAATTGAAAAGGGAAAAGACCTTGAAGTCTGGATTCATCTCACACCAGCGGAATATAAGATTCCAGCAATACCCGAGCCATTAAAGGGGTATGCTAAAGAAGATGTGGTCTTGTTATATGGATATGTTGTTGACAGAACTTCCGGCAAACCAATAACTGGGGTAAGGATAAAGACTGAAAAGTCAAAACTCCAGACCGGTAGTGATTCTGAAGGCTTCTATTACCTTTTACTCCCAACCTCCGATTTTTCGCCAGAATTGCCTCCATTAAGCGAAATAATCATTTTTGAAATTGAAGGTTATAAAACTTACCAATGTAATAAGCCGCTAATCGCTGGCATCTGTCTTTTAAATGTGAGTATGGAAAAAGGAACTGGAATTATTGAAATGGACGACAAACAGGGTATCTATTCAGACAAACCCGAAGGGATAAATAGAATTGACAAACAAGATGACTGTCCAAATTGTAAAAGAAACAATTATCAGAGCATTATCGCGGAAACCCGGGCGGTTTATCTTGACCCGCCACCAATAATCCGTGTTGGAACAAACTGCACTGGCTATAACTGTTCAAGTGTTGAGGTGATGACCCTTGAGGCCTATGTGCGCAGTGGCATAGACGATGAATGGATTGCCAGCTGGCACTATAATTCACTTCGTGCCGGCGCAGTCCCCTATCGCAGTTATGGTGCCTGGTATGTCTATCATCCAATTGCCCAGAATTATGACATTACCAACAATACCTACTGTCAGGTGTGGAACCCTGACCAGTATCAGAGTTGTATAAATGCGGCGATATATACCTCAGGGATAATGATTGAGTATAACAGTGCAGTTGCCCGTTCCGAATATTCGGCTGAGAATAATGATTGTGGTTGTGGTAATGGCTATTCAGGAACCGGCTCTACCTGGCCCTGTATCAGTGATAATGTCTGTTCTGGGCAGAGTTGTTATGGACATGGCAGGGGTATGTGCCAGTGGGGTTCGCAGCGATGGGCAAATAATCAAGGCTATAGCTGGTACTGGATAAACAACCACTACTATAATCCAGGTTCATATTATCTATCCACACCAATGTATATTACCAATGCCTGGCCCAGCCCGAATAATATCGCCCCTACCGAGACATTTACTATCTATCTTAATACCTATAATGGTGCTGAGGATAACCATCCTAATATAATGATTGGCGCCTCATTATATAATGGTAATTACTACAGCGACCCAGCAAATGACAAAAAGGTTACCATAAATATCGGCAACGATTCAGAATCCCGAATTTTTGTCGTTCCAGCAGGTACTCCTTTTGGCACCTATGACCTCCTTGTCGCCTTATGGTTTGATGTGGATGAAAATAATCAGATAAACAGTGGAGACTTTCCCCTTTATCTTACCACGCTCTATGATGCGATAACCATCTCACCCGAAGCAATTACTGAAGTATCTCAACATCCCATTCCTGGACGATATTCCCTTAAAATCTTGCCCAATCCTATGTTACACTCGGGAAAAATAGAATACGCGGTTGTGAATGGTGGAAATGTCTCAATAGACCTGTTTGATTTGAACGGCAGAAGATTAAAGAGATTGATAAATAAGACCCAAAATCCGGGTAATTATGAGATTATCCTTGATGCTTCAGAACTACCAAAATCGGTCTATTTCATTGAATTCACCACCGAGGATTATCGGGAGATAAAGAAGTTGGTGAAGATAAGGTAGCACAAGACAGAACAGGAGGTGATAATTAGAGTATTTATATCGTAGCGAGAGATTGAATTTTGAGCAAATTATAGAAAATAGGAGGTTCTATGAACCGCTACATCAAATTCTTAATCATCGGTTGCATATTTGCAACCCTTTTATATGCACCACCTCCAAGAGAGGAAAAGGGGAAACTTCAAAAAGATATGAAGGATAGTCGTATCTGGGTAGAGGGTCAGCGCGGATGGTCTGAGAATGGCACATACTTATGGACATCAGTTTCGCCACTTCCCACATACAATGTTGGTATTGGAACTGCAAGCCCACTCTATACACTCCATGTCTCAGGTGTTTCTTACGGTGACTATAACGGCACAACACCTATCGCAGCCGGGGTCTATGGTATGGGAAGTCACAACAATACAACTACATCTGCCAAAGGTATAATTGGTGCGGTCAATCAACCACCATCAACATATCTTGGAATTGCTGTAAGTGGATTTGGCAATTCTAACGGCGCACTTGGTGGCTGGTTCTGGGGAAATAATATCCAGTCCGCAACCGGATTCTTTTGGGGTGGCACAGGTGTTATCGCGGTAGGAGGTTGGGCAGCAATCATAGGAAATACGAACGACCCCGATGGCTGGGCAGTTACTGGCTATTCCAATGGAAGTGGTGATGCCTGTGGACTTTACGGGCAAAATGATTATTCGGGAGTTTATGCATATATTGCTGATTCCTGGGGCTATGGAATTTATTCCAATGGGGTAAAATCAACTGTGATGCCCACCTCAAGGGGTGAAAAGGTTTTATTCTGCCCGGAAAGTCCGGAGGTGTTATTTGTTGACTACGGTACCGGGAGGTTAAACAACGGCAGGGCTTATGTAGCACTTGACCCTACTTTCCTTGAGGTAGTTACCATTGACCGCACTCATCCTTACAGGGTTGTAGTAACACCTACCGAATTATGCAATGGAGTATATGTGATAAAAAGGGACAAGGGATTTGATGTAATAGAAACCAATAATGGCACAAGTAACGCAACATTTGATTATCAGATTGTAGCATACAGAAAGGGCTGGGAAGATAAACGCTTTCCTGATGGTAAACCAAGGCGGCCACACAACAGGTCATACACCAATCAAGTTGAATTAAAAAGATAAATAGGAAAACTACGAATAATTTATTGGCAATAAAGGAGTGCAAATGAAGATGATAATAATAGGATTGACAATTTTCTCTTTCTTACTCAATGCCCAGAACGAAATATTCAAGGCAAAATTAAAAGGGATTCAGATTGATGAATATAACCCTGGCTATGAGATAGACTCTCTTACTGTATATCAGAGTGGTGAGTGGGTCTATATGAGGGCATACTCCGCCGCTGGATTTGGGGATATACTGGCAACCAAGTTAAAAGAGACATCACTGCAGACGGCAAAACCAGCCGTAGGGTATTTCACGGGATTTACTGCCTCAAGCCCCGGTGATGGATATATCTATTTGACTGCAACAAGTGATGGTGGATTCAATCAGGACATTATAAAGGTAAAATGGTCGGGAATTGGAGCTCAAACCTTTACTGCCCCTTCAGGTCAGTGTATCAGTGGGTTTGTTAAATCGGGACCGGATGCGGATGGTTATGTTTATCTTCTCGTGAATACGGGTTTTATAGGAGTTGAAGAAGAACAGAAAGACAGGGAAGCAGGTATTTATAAATTTGGTTTTGAACTAAGGGTAATCGGTCCCAATCCAACCCGAGAATATACAAAGATATTCTATAGCATTCCTAATCATTCATCAGTTCGTCTTGAAGTGTATGATATCTCGGGGCGGCTCGTAAAGAGACTCGTTGACTCCTTTCAAAACAGGGGCAGATATAACCTTTCCTGGGCTTGTGTTGATGAAAATGGAGAGGCATTACCCGATGGTGTCTATCTTGTAAGACTAACGAATGGAAAACAGGTTGCAACCGAGAAATTACTGTTGTTAAAGTAATAAAAAATTCTGGTTCAAGTGCACGAAATAAATTAGGGGCTGTTTCGCAATCCGACTCTAAGGGTTTATGCCACAGCCTCTAAATGATTACCCTGGTTATGTTTTTGTATAGGAATTTGAAAAATTCCTATACAATGGTAATGAAATTTTTCATTATAGTTAAAAAAACCACAAGATATTCAGGGGAGGATGATATGAAAATGGTCTCCGCACAAAGAGACGGTTTGCTATATAGCGGGGGTTTTCAGGGGGTATCCCCCTGAATATCTTGTAACTTCAATGTGCTGCCTGTAAATAATATTACCTTCCACCCTGCTCATTGTGATACAGTCTTTACCCTGGTGGGTGCGGGTTCTTATAGTGATGCATTATATCGCTCTATTGATACCGGCATTACCTGGCAATTTGTTGATTGGTTCGTCTGTCCCTATTCCATGACAATCTGTGCCTTTCCATATATCATCCTTCTTGGCTGTATAGATGATTATGGTATATACAAGAGTGAACAGGAGGACTTTGGGGAGACCTGGGAACATATCGGACGGACTGATAATATGCCATACTCTCAAATCACCTGTGTGGCGATAGTCGAAGAAAATATCATCTATGCAGGATACTACGATGAGAAAGAGAAAAGTTGTGGTATCCAGATGACAACCAATGGTGGTAGGGATTGGCGAAAATTGCCGATAATTTTAGATGATGATTTGATTGATATTTTAGTAGATTCAGGAGAGCCAAAAAAATTTTATTTAGCCATTAAATCCAGCCCAGGTATAAAATTTTTTGAATATAACATCTCCAATTTAAATAAATTAGAAAATAAGAAAGTGGTAATTAAGAGATGAGTAATCTTTCCGGTCTTGACATGGATTTAATTTTTCTTATAATATCAATAGGAGATTAGATGTTTATTATCTTCTTTCTTATTCTTCAAGATACCCTAATCCGCTGGGAGCCAGAGGTGAATCTAAGCCAAGATACCTCATATAACTTTTATCCATGGATTGAATGTTTGGATAGTTTTGTCCATATCGTATGGAACTCGCAAAATGGTTACGTGTATTATCGTCGTAGTACAGACCTCGGTGTTTCTTGGGATAGCGTGGTGCAATTGAACGATTCAGCAGTCACTATAATTTATCCGCAAATCGCCTTATCGGGCAGTTTTGTGCATTGTATTTGGTGGGAGTTTGCTCAAGACGGTAGGTTGCGATATAGAAGAAGTTTAGATAGAGGTCAAACCTGGGATACTTTATGTATTTTGGGGCCTTCTGCCCACCGCCATTTTATTATAGCAAAAGGATTGGATGTTTATGTAATTACAGGTAAAAGTAGCCCTGATTTGGGTCTCTTTTTATTGAAAAGCACCGACGGCGGCTCCACCTGGTCGTCATGTCATAAAATTTCATCAAGACTGCCTGATTACGAGGTTGGTTTCTTTATAAATGAAAAATTTCACCTCGCTTTTACAGATGACGCCGATTCAGTCTATTATATGTATAGCACTGATTTGGGTGAGACCTGGTCTGAGCCATTACAGATTGCGGTTAATCCCGATGCCCCAAAATGTCATAATATCGTTGCCAATGATTATGGTTATTTATTTATTCCCTGGGAGGACAATAAATATTCTGGTGGTGTACTCGATGATGTGCTTCTGCGAAGGTCAACGGACAATGGTTTAACCTGGCTACCCGAGCAACAGATAACCAATCATCATCTGGTTGATATGTGGGACGATATCTGCTGTGCGGATTCAGATGTCTATTTGGTCTGGCCTAAGGATGGCTCTTCTCAAGAGGCTTTGCAATTCCGTGCCTCCACTGATATGGGTGAGACCTGGTGGCCGATTGAGGATATATGTAACAATTTGGTTTTTGATGGTTCAGTTGCCACCGATTTTCCTAAAATTCATATCGTTTGGAGAGATCGACGCAGCTTTCCCTCAGAAATCTACTACCGTCGTGGCACGAGGCTACCGGTAGGGATTGAGGAGACAAGGAGACAGAGAGAGAAGGAGACAGGGAGAATTGAGGTTTGGCCAAATCCTTTCAGGAATTACTGCGTGATTCAGTATGCACTAAGCAGTAAGCACTATGCACCAGGGGAAGTAGTTAGTGTTAAGATGTATGATGTTTTAGGAAAGGAGGTGATGTCTTTGAGACAAAGAGACAAGGAGACAGAGGGACGGGGAGAGATAAGGATAGAGACAAAAGGTCTGCCCCCGGGTGTTTATTTTGTGCAGGTTGAATCAGGAAGTATTAGTGAGATTAAAAAAACAGTAAAAATAGAATAGGAGGAAAAATGCTTAAAAAATCAATAATAACAATCACTGCACTGGGGATGTCTGTATTCCTCAGTGCCCAGATACCACACTGGGAGTTTTTCAATGGTCCCTGGTGTGCACAAAGGATTGTGGACATGGGGATGAGTTATGTGAGTGTTACAGCCCCTTATCCACCCCCGGTTATATATGCGGTAAATGAGAATACCTGTCTTGCGAAGACAACCAATGATGGTTATACCTGGGAAATTCTTCCTAAAGGTCATAATTTTGCCGAGGCGATAAAGTGTGTAGCAGCGCATCCAACAAATCCCAATATTGTATATAAAGGTATTACTGGAAATACCTCTCAGACAGGCATAATGAAGAGCACCGATGGTGGTTATAATTGGGTTTGCGTCAATAATGGTTTACCAGATGAAATTCATCCCTCAAAACTCGGGATATTTCCGCATCCAGGGTATTATGACTATTTGCTCTTAGGAATGAGTAGCGACCAGCAAATATATGCGGGTTATTCATTGTATAGAACTACAGATGGTGGCAATACTTGGGAACATTATTCTTTTCCTTGGGAACCACATTTTCTCAACATCACCGACTTTTCGTTTGATCCGACGGCACCGGAAGTAGTCTGTTTCTCTGCCGATTATTCCTCAGACCCTAACAATGCCTATCGTGGTGTGTGGTTGAGTGAGGACTTTGGGGAGACCTGGGTTCAGATTGGTAAACCGGGCACCGGTCCTTATTCAATGCCCAATCCTGATGTCACCTGTTTGGCAATAGGAGATAGAAATATCATCTATGCCGGATACTACGATGAGAAAAAGAAAATCAGCGGGATTCAACAAACAACCGATAGCGGTAGGAATTGGAGAAAAATGCCAATAATTTTGAAAGATATTTTAATTGATATTTTGAATGAACAAAATAAAATTTATTTAGTTATCAAATCATCCAAAAATATAAAATTTATTGAATATAATATTTCCAATTTTAGCAAGATAAATGAGAGAGTGGTGATTGAGAAATGAGTAATCTTTTCGGCCTTGAGAAGTTTTTAATTTTTAATAAATAGGAGGTTTTATGGTCTTAATAAGTCTATTGTTTTTGGCATCAATAAATGGTGGCCTTCTGCCGATTGAGAAGATAAGAGAAATCGGCACAAGATTTGTTCAGGAAAGGTATGGGGTATGCCAATACCACAATATGATTCCCTATTATGACCTCAACGATGAGGTCGTTGCCTACGCACTTGTCTTTGAGACTATAAAAAAAGAACCGGCAACAATCATAATGGGGGCACGAATGGACTGCTCACCAATCTTTGAGGTCTCAAAATCACTCCCCAGGTTCTATACTGAAATGGAAAGAATAAGAAATATTGCCTGCAATTTTCTCCCTGGTTTACCCCAATTTAAGAAAGTCTATTACTTTGGACCACAGGAGGAGTATTTCTCTTTTACGGATGATAATAAGGAAATACTTGTGAACGCCCATTCATTCCAGATATTTGATAAAGATCATTTCTTAAAACTGAAGCCAATAAGAAATTACGAAATTGAGAAAATATTGAAGGAGAAATGGAATAGATACCTCTCCTGCCCAGAGATTTTTACACGAGACACAACAATCGGTTATGTAGATTCAGTTCCATTTGTTGACTGGCATTATGGTTCCGGACAAACCTCAGC
>JBDRWI010000060.1:0-14029 GCA_039802265.1 Caldifarciminota bacterium
AATCAGGACCCAGGACTATATCAACATAAGGAAATTTATTGACAATTTCATTCGCCAGACGCCTTGCCATACAGCCAACCACCCCCAGAGCCGAGCCCTTCTCTTTCCGCCAACGCTTCAGGGACGAGATATAACCAAATGCTCTTTTTTCCGCATGTTCACGTACTGAACAGGTATTAACAACGACAATATCCGCTGCATCTGGGCTCTGGATGGGACTATAATCTCCTTTTCTGAGGACCTCAAAGATTACATCCGAGTCCTTCTTATTCATCTGACAACCAAATGTCTTGATAAAGAATTTCTTCAATTTTTCAACCAATCAATGAATTAAACGATTCAAATCAATTCACCGAACGACCTCGCCTTGAGTCAATTCCTTTTCTACTTTAACTATCCTCAGCGAAACGAGTTCTCTCTCCTGACGGGTTTCACTTATTCTCACCCGCACATAATTATCGGTCAATCCAATTGTATTGCCATTCTTCTTCTCTACAATTGCCCCATATACCTTCCCCAACATTTCTCTACGAAATTCGAAATTCTTCTCTTTAATGAGTTCTTTCAGTAACCATAACCGTTTTTTCTTTTCCAGGATTGAAACTGGATCCCCCAGAGTATATGCCTCGGTAACTTGCCTTAGTGAATAAGGAAATATATGAAGGTGGGTAAAAGGATTTTCTTTTATTAGTTTGAGTGTATTATTAAATGCATCATTATCCTCATTCGGAAATCCAACAATCACGTCGCCACTGAGAGCAAAACCCTTGAAATTGGCAGCAATCAGATCAAAAATCTCAATTAGATGACGATGGTTATATCCACGCCTCATTATTGCCAGAACTCTATCATCCCCGCTCTGAATTGGAATATGGAAATGGCGACAGAATGGCAAATCCTTTAAACACTCAATAAACTCAGCGTTAATAAACCTTGGTTCAATGGACGAGAGCCGTATCCGGGGCAAATCAGGAAGATTAGCTAACGTCCTCAGCAACTCAATGAGTGAAGAGCTTATATCGATCCCGTACAACCCGATATTTGCACCCACCAGCACAATCTCATTAAAACCTAAGGACCTTGCCCAGGCAATCTCTTCTTTTATTACTGAAAAAGGCTTACTCTCTATCCTCTTTCTTAACTTTGGTACTACACAAAAAGAGCACGGCTCATTACAACCGTCCTCAATCTTTAAGAAATACCTTGCCCTCTGGGGATTAGGAAAGATTCCCCTTATAATTTCATTCCTCTGAATATTATCAATGATCTCATCAGCCTGTGAAAACGATTCGCTCTTTAATTGACAGGCACAGCCAGTGGCAACTATCTTATAGCCCGGGAATTTTCTTATCGCCGCGCGTAATCTCTTTTTTGATTTTATCTCCGCCTCTCTTGTAACACAACAGGTATTTACAATTACTATGTTTTTTTGATTTGAAAACTTCTCAAGAAGACAGATACCCTCGTATTGATTCAATTTACAGCCGAGATTATAAAGAATTGGCAAGTTTACCTCAGCAGAATAATAGACCTACGGGGTCTTTTCCCTTGGTAAGAATGGGAAATTGGTAGATTAATTCTTAATAATTCTAATCTTTTTTCTCGGTAGATTCTTCAGATTCTGCCTTTTGCACCTTGATAATTTCACCGAGCGGGAATTTATCCGGCGCCGGTTTCCAATCCTCTTTTTTCTTCACTGCTGGTTTGAATTCTTTTTCAGAAAGGATTATCCGTCGCAACTTGGTATTGTACTTCTTGACCGTCAACTCAATCTCTTCTCCTATGTTATAAAGGTCCTTCAACTTCTTCCCGCGCCGCTCAAGGTATTTCAAGGGAATAAACTCCTCAAGCCCACCTTCAAGGGTTACCCTCAACCCTTTTGGCACTACATCACTAACCTTTCCTGTAACCTTTGAATCCTCAGGATATTTCTCCATAAATTTTACAAACGGATCTTCCTGTAGATGTTTTATACTCAATGATATCTTACGATTCTTTCGGTCAATTGCCCTAATGACCGCCTCAACCTTCTGTCCTTTCTTTAGATAGTCAGATGCCTTCTTTACCTTCTTTTCCCAGAAGAAGTCGTTGACATGAATCAATCCATCTATACCGTCAGGCAACCTTACAAATGCACCAAAGTCTTTTAAATTCGTCACCTTAACCGTCACCTTCTGACCGATCTGATAATTCTCATCTACCACCGACCAGGGGTCGGGCTGGGTCTGTTTCATTCCTAAATAAATCTTCCTTTCATCTTTGTCTACCGATAGGACAATTGCCTCAACCACATCACCTAAATCCACCACTTCTTTAGGCTCCTTAATATCTTTAGACCAGGACATTTCAGAAATATGGACAAAACCTTCCACGTCCTTTTCCAGTTCCACAAATGCACCATTATCAGTAAGTTTTACGACCTTACCCTTAACCCTGGTTCCTGATGGATATTTCTTTTCGATCGCCTCCCACGGATGGGGCTGTAACTGTTTTAAACCAACCGCAATTCGCCCTGTTGCCTTGTCCATTGATAAAACCTTTACATTTATCCGATCGTTTACCTTTACGATTTCTCCCGGATGGGTTAACTTTGTCCAGGACATATCACTGATATGCAATAGCGCATCAACACCACCGATATCAACAAATGCCCCATAGTCAGTGAGATTTCGCACCGTACCACTAATAACATCTCCAACCTTAATCTTGCTGAAGATCCTCTTTCTATTCTCCTCCTGTTCTGCCTCAACTGCGAGTTTTCGTGAGACTACGATATTTTTACGGGCAATATTTATCTTAACTATCTTAACCCCTATTGTCTCGCCAATAACTGAATCCGGATTCGTCTGGGGTCGCAACTCAATCTGTGAACTGGGTAAGAAGGCATCAACACCTAATAAATCTACGGTGAATCCGCCCTTTATCCTCTTTCTTATTGTAGCCCGTTCAATCTCTCCATTCTCGTAAAGTCTTTTAATCTTATCCCAAGCAAGTTGAAAATCAGCCTTCTTCTTGGAAATAACCGGAAACCCTTCGCGATTTTCAAACGCCTCAAGGAAGACATATACCTCCTTACCTTCGACTGCCTCATCCGGCGAGGCAAATTCCTCAAAGGGAAGGAATCCTTCAGCCTTCAATCCAAGATTTAAAAGCACACCATTTTTTGTGCGCTTTACTATCGTCGCCTTTATTATTTCACCCTCTTTATAAGTAACATAATGCCTCTGCAATAAATTTTTGAGCTCTTCTTCAGAATAATTTTTCATTCAATAAATCCTCCTTGAAATGGTTTTGCCATTTCGCATATATTATAACTAAATCCACTGTGTTTGTCAAGGATTTGACTTTTTTTAAATTCTGATTATAATTACATTCCTTAGGGAGGAAAAATGAAGAGGCTATTATTTTTATGTTTAATTTTGCTTGCCTGCGGTCTGCAGAAAAAAGACCAAGGGCAAAAGAAATTCCCCTATCTCCATATTTCGGTTAAGGAGTATGGGGAGATTGTTATCAGATTATTTAATGAAGAGGCGCCAAAGAATGTTAAAAATATAATCGACCTAGCAAACAAAGGCTTCTATAATGGACTGAAGTTTCATCGGGTAATAAAGGGATTTGTAATTCAGGGTGGCTGTCCCAGGGGTGATGGCACCGGAGACCCGGGCTATGAGATTGAAGATGAAATATCACCCAAATTGAAACACCTGAAAGGAACTGTGGCGATGGCAAATCGCGGTCCAAACACCAACGGTTCTCAATTTTATATCTGCCTTGAGGCACAGCCCAGGCTTGATGGTCGATACACCATAATCGGTGAGGTGGTCAAGGGAATGGAGGTGGTGGAAAAAATCGGTGAAGTTCCCACATCCGGACCACCAATGGACCGACCATTGAATGATGTCATAATGGTAAGGGTCTGGATTGAAGAAAATTAGTTTAATTGGGAGGTCTTATGCCTGAATTCTGGTCAAACAAAAAAGTTCTGGTCACCGGAGGGGCGTCGTTTATCGGTTCCCATCTTGTTGATGCCCTCTTAAACAAGGGGGCAAAGGTAAGAATAGTTGATGACTTAAGTAGCGGGAAATTAGAAAATATTCAGGGGCATATTGACAAAAAAAGGGTAGAGTTTATAAAGGCCGACCTGCGCGAGCCAAATGTTACCAGGGATGCAATGAAAGGAATTGAGATTGTCTTCCATTTGGCTGCTGACCATGGGGGCAGGGGATATGTTGACCTCCATCAGGCCGGTCCCGCTACCAATCTCTTCCTTGATGGACTCGTCTTTTATGAGGCTAAAAGGGCAAATGTAGATAAGATCGTGTTCGCCTCAAGTGGTTGTGTCTATCCCAATTATCTCCAGTCAGATATCAATAAAGAGATATTCCTCACTGAAGACCTGGTAAAGCCACCCTATGATGCAGATAATATGTACGGATGGGCAAAACTGATGGCAGAATTAACCCTCAAGGCATATCATAAAGAATACGGTATAAAGACCGCCTCCTGTCGGTATTTCACGGTCTATGGACCAAGGGGGGTAGAAAACCATGCAGTAATTGCCATGATTGCCCGAGCATTCGTAAAGCAGGACCCATTTGAGGTATGGGGTGATGGAAATCAGATTCGCAACTGGACATACATTGATGACATTGTGCGTGGAACGATTCTTGCGGCAGAGAAAATAGAAGATGGAACCGCGGTAAACTTAGGTACTATGGAAAGGATAAAGGTAATTGATGCAGTAAAGGAGGTATTGCGTTATACAAAACATAACCCCAAGATTGTCTTCAGAACCGATATGCCGGTTGGCCCGCTAAATCGGGTTGCCGACAATTCACTGGCAAAAAAACTCTTAAACTGGGAACCGCAGGTAAAATTTATGGACGGACTCCACCGGACAATTGACTGGTATTTTTCAACGAAAGATGTAAAACAGGTAAAGGAAATCCTGAATAGAATGCTTACGGAACGATGATTCAAGATGTACCGGATTGCCATATTGATTAGTTCCCGAAAAGGGGGGCATAAATTTCCGGCTGAGGCGATTGCCCGTTTTATCTCAAGTCATTATAAAGATGTTGAAATAAAACTATATAATCTCCTTGATATTATCCCACTGGCAAACTTCCTTGATAAAATCGGACGCTGGGGAGATTTGAATCTGCGCGCATTCTGGCGTACTGGCTATTCACAACTTTCTAAGGGAAATCCATTATATGCCAGTCTATTCAAATACTTTATTGCCACTATATTTGCTAATAAAAGCTCTGAAAGAAAAATAAAAAATAAAATTGGCAGGATTGACCTCATCCTCTCTTTTCAGCCTGAAGTGAATGTAATTGGCAAATGGTTAAAGCGGTGGTTTGGGGTTCCACTTTATACAATGATTATGGACTATTCATCCCATATCGGCTGGTCTGATGAATCAGTTGACCACTACTATGTGGTCAACGAAATTGTTCATAAACAACTGATTGAATATGATGTTCCTGAGGAAAAGATAGAAATATCCGGTGCGCCACCACAGTCCGGTTTTGAGGAGATGCTGAAGACTCCTATCCCCTTACAGCGGAAAAAATTGAATTTAGTGGAAGACCTCCCGACCGTCTTGGTAATGGCTGGCTATCTGGGTAAGATGGTTGACTATGAGGGAATAATCAAGGCACTCAGTGGTTGCAAGAAAAGAATTCAGATACTTGTTGTTGTGGGAAGAAACTATCCGCTTTACCAAAAGTTGCAGGAATTGAAGATACCCGATGTACATCCTTTTTACAATGTCCCGAGTATCCATGAGGTAATGTGGCCCGCAGACCTCGTCATTAGCAAGCCTGGGGGAATGGTAATTGCCGACGCCCTGTCACTGGGTAAACCGATGGTCCTCATTGACCCGAAGGCCGGCTCATTACAGGAAAGGATATTTGCTGAACATATTGAAAAACAGGGAGCAGGTATCCATCTACGATCAGCAAGCGAAGTAAAAGAGACAATAGAAAGGCTCTTTGAAGAGCCGGCTCTTTTAAAAAAAATGTCCGATATCGCACTAAATTTAGGACTAAAAAACCGCCAGGCAGCGGAAAGAATTGCGCAGGGTGTTGTGGATAAGATCAGAGCGAAGAGACGCATTTAAACCATCCAGAATTCTTTTAAGTCTAATAAGACAGAAGGAGGCAAGATGAAGGCGAAGGTCTTATTATTAAGTCTCTTTTTGATTTTAATGGGTCTGAGTTATGGACAACCACCAGAAATGGAAGAAAATCCACCCGAAGATTTTCTGCAAAAACTCAATTTGAGCCCTGAGCAAAGAACGAAGATTGAAGATATAAAAACCGAGACAAGGAAGATTGTAATTCCCTTAAGGTCCCAGATTGAACTGAGTGAGATTGAACTGCAGCAGGAATTCAAGAAAGAAAAGCCCGACCGTGATAAGATAATGAAAACCGCCAAGAAAATTCATGAATTGAAATGGCAGATTGAAGAGGCAAATATTGATGAGCGATTGAAGATTCATTCCATACTCACCCCCGAGCAGATTGAAAAACTAAAGAACGAAAGGTTTCTCAATAGAAATTTAATAGCGCCAAGGCATTTCTGGAAGAGAAAAGATTAGGTTACAAAGTTTTCCTTCCTCCTCTCCCCCGATACCTTTGGGGAGAGGGTGCGAAGGAAATTACCACACTAAAAACAATACACAATCCCAAACTCTATCTGTTCATTCTTTAAATCAATTCCGGTTTTTGTTTTTAATCCCTTATTATATCTTTCAACCGATGATGGCACACTGATGATATCATATATGTCATAAGCCAGTATACCAACAATACCAAGACAGGTAGGTATAGAAGAGATAAAAAATCCCTCATAATCTTCTATGTCGTCTATAAGTATTTGCCCTAAAATTGATGAGGCAAGGCAGCCAGCACACCCAATTCCCAATCGCTGTCCAATGCCCTTTAAACCACGCCTCCACTGCTGGGTATAAAAATGGCCGGCAGCAGGACCAATTATTGGAGCGCCAACAATCCAGGTCCACCCTAAATATGTTGTCCATTCAGCCGGTGGTTTATCGTAACGCACCAGAAGAAATCCAATAGTAGAAGGAATAATAGTGGCACCTATCGACCAGCATACTGCTATTGTCTTAGATTTATAAGTTTTCTTTTGGGGAATCACCGAATCCTTTGAGGCAATTATCTTCTCGTAATTATCAAGGTAATCTTTTAGTCTTGTTATCTCCTTTTTACCCTGCCTTATTCTCAATTCATGCTCTTCGCCTTCTTTCTCATAAATCACCTTTATTACATAAGAACTGTCCGGAAGTTCTAAAAAAACTGCTGATTTAAAATTCTTTACCCCGGGCAGGAGATTAAAATATATTCGTTCTTCCGGGTCAAGCACCTCACCGATTCTCTCGCTTATTACAAACAGACATTCCTGATTATCATTACTGGCATATAGTCCAATCAAAAACACTAACCAAAAAATCTTTCCAGTAGTTTGAATCAAAGGATTCTCCGCAAAAATTGACCGGTGTAGGAATTCTTATGTTTAGCGACATCTTCAGGGGTTCCGGTGCATACTACCCTCCCCCCTTCCTCACCACCTTCGGGTCCCAGGTCAATTATCCAGTCAGCACACTTTATTACCTCAAGGTTATGTTCAATAACAATCACTGTATTACCCCGGTCAACAAGTCTGTTTAATACATCCAGGAGTAATTTTACATCCTCAAAGTGTAGCCCGGTTGTGGGTTCATCAAGGATGTAGAGTGTCCTACCAGTTGCAATCTTTGATAACTCCTTGGCAAGTTTAACCCGCTGTGCCTCACCACCCGAGAGGGTGGTTGCTGGCTGACCGAGTTTTATATAGCCAAGTCCAACATCGTATAATAACTGCAGTTTTCTCTTTATAGGTGGAATATGTTGAAAGAAATCCAGTGCCTCCGCAACCGACATATTCAATACCTCACTGATATTCTTACCCTTATATTTAATCTCAAGGGTTTCACGGTTAAATCTCTTACCCTGGCAGGCATCACAGGTAATATATACATCTGGTAAAAAATGCATCTCAATCCACAAAATCCCTCCTCCTTCACACTGTTCACACCTGCCCCCGGGCACATTGAAGGAAAATCGGCCCGGTCTATAGCCACGCACCCTTGACTCGGGCAGTGAGGCAAATAAATCCCTGATCGGCGTAAAGGCTCCGGTGTATGTCGCAGGATTTGATCTGGGGGTCCTGCCAATTGGTGACTGGTCAATATTTATCACCTTATCAATTTGTTCAATCCCCTCAATCCTTTTATATTCACCTGGAGGATATTTGGAATGGTAATACTCCTGAGCAAGTGCCCTAAAGAGTGTATCAACGATAAGCGTTGACTTTCCGGACCCACTCACACCTGTCACACACACAAAGACACCAAGAGGAATCTCAACATCAATATCTTTGAGATTATTTGCCTTTGCTCCCCTTATGATTAATGAACCCTTTCGCAGACGTCTTACCCTGGGTAATTCAATCCGCCTTACACCCGAGAGATATTGGCCGGTAATAGACTCTGGATTTCTTGCCACTTCCTCAGGCGTTCCGGCACATACCAAATATCCACCCTGTTCACCAGCCCCTGGTCCTAAATCTATTACAAAATCTGCGGTGTGAATAGTTTCGGCATCATGTTCTACTACCAGGACTGTATTACCTAAGTCACGCAGGGACTTTAATGTATCAAGTAATCGCTTATTATCGCGTTGATGCAGACCGATGGAAGGTTCATCAAGGATGTATAGAACACCAACCAATCCCGAGCCAATCTGGGTTGCAAGGCGAACGCGTTGCTCCTCACCCCCAGCCAATGAATCGGTCGTTCTATCAAGGGTCAGATAATCAAGACCTACCGAGTTCAAAAAATCAAGCCGGCGGATGATCTCTTTTATTATTTCCTTTGTGACAATCTTCTCTTTTTCGGAAAGTTTCAAATTTTTGAAAAACAAAAGGGCATTCTTAACTGAATACTCTGTTATCTCGGCAATATTCTTTCCGCCAATCTTTATTGATAGACTTTGGGGTTTCAATCTCTTTCCCTTACAATCTGGGCAGGGAGTAATCACCATATAGTCTTCTATCTCTTCACGCACTGCCTCCGATGTTGTCTCGCGATATCTTCGCATTAACTCTGGAATTACACCTTCAAACTCCTCTCTGAATACTCCCCTTCCCGAACCATCCCTGCGGATGTATTCTACTTCAATCGGTATATTCTCACCGTACAGTATTGTCTCTCTAATTTCTGGTGGTAGTTTATTGAATGGCTTATCAAGGTCAAAATTCAGTTTCCTTGCCAGTGCCTTCAATATTGCGGTCCGCCAGGTTCCAGGAAAACCATAGGGTTTAATTGCGCCATCAAGAATTGATAGATTCGGATTAATAATCACCCTTTTCGGGTCTATCTCCATCTTCGTCCCAAGGCCATCGCAGGTCTCACACGCACCGTAAGGTGAATTAAATGAAAACATCCTCGGTGAAATCTCAGGATAACTTATCCCACAATTCACACAGGCAAGTTTCTGGCTAAAGATTCTTTCTTCCTTTGAATCAACTATCACAATCAAAAGACCTTCACCTTCTTTCAGTCCCATCTCAACTGAATCCGCAAGCCTTTTTCTTACTCCCTCTTTTATTACGATTCTATCAACTACTATCTCTATATTGTGCTTTTTATACCGTTCAAGTTCCGGAACCTCTTCAATCTCATAGATCTTTCCATCTACCCTTACTCTGACATACCCCCTTCTCTTTATCTTCTGTAAATATTCTTTATATTCACCTTTTCTACCCCTTATCACCGGACCCAGAATTTCTATCTTTGTTCCATCCGGATAGGAAAGCAGGGCATCAACAATCTGGTCCGCGGTCTGTGATTCAATACGCCTTCCGCATTGATAACAATAAGGAATACCAATACGGGCAAATAAAACCCTTAAATAGTCGTAGATTTCGGTAACTGTTCCAACAGTGGAGCGGGGATTTTTTGCAGCGGTGCGCTGCTGGATGGCAATCGCTGGAGAAAGCCCGGTAATCTCATCAACATCCGGTTTATCCATCATTCCCAAGAATTGCCTTGCGTATGCAGACAGAGATTCTACATACCTGCGCTTGCCCTCAGCATAAAGTGTATCAAATGCCAGTGAAGACTTTCCAGAACCGGATATTCCCGTGATTACTACAAATTTATTCCTCGGGATAAAGACATCAATATTCTTTAGATTATGGACCCTTGCACCCTTTACCCTTATGCCATTATCCAGATTTGCCATTTTTTAAAGTTCAAATTCTTATTTGATAAACCTCTTTGCCGTCTCAAAGACAAATTTTGTATTCTTAATCGCCTTTTTTGCATCATTTGAGGTATATTCTTCAGTAGGTATGAAATCTATATCTCCATAAAATGACAATTCTCTTTCTTTTCTTAATGCCTTTGAAATCTTTGCCAACTTTTGTGCCTTCTTTGTTGTGAGTCCCTTAAATCTCTTTCTATATTCCACGAGTAGACCACCGACATCGTGCCATTTTGGTGGCTCAATCCCTGACTGTCTTAACATTCCTTTCAAACACAATTCAACAATCTCCTGTGCCTCGCGAATGACATCCGAATAAGCCTTTTTCTTTAAAAGAAGATTCAAGATTGGCATCCTTTTGGTCGCCTTGATTAAATAACTTTTTGCCAGGGTAGTATTGGTCATAGCTCAAATACCTCGCCAGGTTTATAATCGGATTTTAGAATCCAGTACCAGTAATCACCTAAATTTACCCTCTTTGCACCTAAATTTTGAAGTTTCCTTTTAAATTTTTTAAGATAATTCTTAAAGAAATTCTCCTTATCATAAAGGATGATACTATCATCAATCATATCTAAAAATAATGGGCTTCCAAATAAAACCTCTTCTTTTGATTTAATGATTGGTGATAATGTGGTATAAATCCCCTTTTTATATAATCTCTCAAACTCGTCATTTAAATTCTCTTCTACCCTTGTAAATTCCTGAATCCTTCTCATCCTTCCTCTCGGCAATTGCTCGGCAATTATTAGAATATCTATATCCGATTCATAATTAGGTGTCTGCCTGCCAACTGAACCATAAAGGACAAGGCTTACCAACCGATGGCCATAAGTGTTAATGATTGCCTTTTTCAATTTCGGAATCAGCCTTCTTATCTCAGCAATCACAATTCAATTTTAGTCAAAATTGGGTATGTGTCAAGGTGAGAAGATTTTAACGAAAACAAGTTATTTTAGGGGGTCTCTTGATTACAGTGGTCAAAATCTCTGCCTGTCTTTCAAAGAATTTTTTCAATTGATTTAACTCTAACTTTCTAATCATCCTCGGCAGTGTATATCAATTCTTCGGACATTTAAAATTTGAGGCTCTTCTCCAAAAAAGTTGGGGATTTGAGAGATAAAAAGCTTGAAACCTAAAATTTTAAGGAACCCCTCACCCCTGCCCTCTCCCCGCTAAAACGGGGAGGGATAAAGGTGAGAGTCCATATTGGTTTTGAGTTATACACTTTGGACCGGAAAACATTGAAAGAATCAGGATGTTGATTTAGTCTTTTTGGAAAAATAGCCCTATTAAATTCTTTATTTTTCAAGCCTTTTTAACAACTTGAATAGATAAAGAAGGATTTTTTAGCAAAAATCCCCAACTAAATTGGAGATGATCCAAATTTGATATTGCAGGGCAAAGATTGCCGGTTCATAGTTCATTTTTCTTTTCATTACATTCAACAATTTTTTTATATCATAGCCACCTCTAATAATAAAATAAAGGTCAATAAAATCCTTAGGCTCAAACCGGCCTGAAATTGCCATAGGTTTATTAATACCGATATTAAGAATACTATCAATATTCATTTTAAATATTTTCATTCTTTTAAGGGGTAGTTGGTAAATATAGCATCTTGAAATTCATACCGATTTTTATTATACTGATTGAAGGAGGTAAAAGATGGAAATATTTTTAGTCCAGCATGGTGAGGCAAAATCAGAAGAAGAAGACCCACAGCGCCCATTGACGGATAAAGGGAAAGAAGATGTTTCAAGGGTTGCGGAGACGGTTGCAAAGATGAATTTGAAGATTGAACAAATTTTGCATTCAGGAAAGACGCGAGCAAGACAGACTGCCGAAATCTTTGCAAAATATCTGCGGATGGCAAAGATAGAAGAGATAAAAGGGATTGGACCACTTGATGACCCCTATTTAGCAAAGGAATTGATTGAAAAGTCAGATAATAATTTGATGATTGTCGGTCATCTGCCCCATTTGAGTAAACTTGTCTCACTACTTATCATTAACAATCCTGAAAGAGAAATTGTGAAATTTAAGATGGGTGGATTGCTTGGGCTTAAAAAGACTGAAACTGGCTGGTTTATTACCTGCTTTTTTACACCAGGTCTGTAAAAACCATACCGGCCTTTATGTGGTTTTTGAATGGATATAAATAATCCAAGAACACAAAAGGTATTGCTTCAGGAAAAGATAAATAATAAAGTGCGATGTCTCACCTGTGAAAGAAGGTGTACTATTGAAAATGGAAAACTTGGATTTTGTAAGACAAGAAAGAATATTGATGGTGAATTATATACACTTGTCTATGGTGAGGTCGCCCCAGGTTTCTATGGTATTCAGGCAAATCCCATAGAGAAAAAGCCTTTCTTTCATTTCTGGCCCGGAAGCAAGGCATTAACAATCGGCACCTGGTCCTGCAACTTTACTTGCCCCTGGTGTCAGAACTACGATATGAGTAAAAGACCTGATAAAATTGGTGATGGCTATTTTCTTTCGCCCGAGGAATTCATTGAAATAATGGAAAAGATGGGTTGTCAGGGAACTTCAATTTCCTTCAATGAACCAACCCTGCTTTTTGAATATTCCCTTCATGTTTTTAAACTTGCAAAGAAAAAGAATTATTATAACACCTATGTCACAAATGGCTATATGACCGATGTCGCCTTAAAGATGTTAATTGATGCAGGTCTTGATGCGATGAATATTGACATCAAGGGTGATAAAAATGCAGTAAAAAAATTCTGTGGAGCAGATATTGAGAAAATCTGGCGAAATGCCAAAATAGCAAAAGAGGAGGGTATCTGGATAGAATTGACCACCCTGGTTATACCGGGTATTAATGATAATAAGAAATGCCTCAAAGAAATTGCCGAAAGGATAAAAGTTGATTTGGGTAAGGATACCCCTTGGCATGTAAACGGGTATTATCCTGCTTATAAATTTGATGCACCAGAGACAAATTTTGAGACCGTAAAGATGGCATGGGAAATAGGTAGAAAAGCAGGGCTTGATTATGTCTATATTGGGAATTTTCCGGGCAACCTTTATGAAAATACCTATTGTCCTGAATGTAATGAAGTTTTAATTGCCAGGGATGGTTTTGATATTACAAAAATTAACCTTTATCAGAACAATAGCTGTCCCAAGTGTAAATACCCAATCCCTATTATTGGTCTTATACCTGCAAAGTTTGACAGGTAGCGCTTATAAATTTTTATCTGCAAAACACTATCTTCTTTGTTAAGTATGTATCACCGATAGCGATTTTTATGAAATAAATACCGGAAGGTACTCTTCTTCCGCTGTTATCTCTATTGTCCCAATTGACCTCAAAGTGTCCGGGCATCTGTTCCTCAGCAATCAGTCTTCTCAATTCCTTTCCATATATGTCATAAACCAAAATCACAACCTCTGCTTTTCTATCTAAGGTATATGCAATTTTTATTCCAGAAACAGAGGGGTTCGGGTAAAGGCTGATATTCCCAGCATATGAAGAAATTTGATTATTCTCACCTTCATTAATTCCAACATAAGGATGGATATGAGTGAATTCCCAGACCTCGCCATTTCTATTGCAACCATAGACCCTTACTGTATCATCATTTCTCCCCCTGCCGATTGCAACTCCGCAGGTAGCAGCAGATACCGCATCAATCACCGTATCAACCCAAGATGATCCGCTC
>JBDRWI010000061.1:0-469 GCA_039802265.1 Caldifarciminota bacterium
TCAAGGACTACACCATTTGGACTGACCCGGGCACCATAGATGTCAGAAGTATCAGGGTTATTGCGATAATCTTGCCATACCACCAGATAGTTTGTGCCACCAAAGGCAACTGAAGGACACACTTGGTAATTTGCTGCGGTTGAGATTGGAATTCCTGATGGGTCAAGGACTGTGCCATTCTGACTAACACGGGCACCATAGATGTCAGAAGTATCAGGGTTATTGCGATAATCTTGCCATACCACCAGATAGTTTGTGCCATCAAAGGCAACGGAAGGATACAGTTGGGAATTTGCTGCGGTTGAGATTGGAATTCCATTTGGGTCAAGGACTACACCATTTGGACTGACCCGGGCACCATAGATGTCATAAATATAATAGCCACTGCGCTCATCTGACCATACCACCAGATAGTTTGTGCCATCAAAGGCAACTGAAGGAGACACTTGGTAATTTGCTGCGGTTGAGA
>JBDRWI010000061.1:500-13339 GCA_039802265.1 Caldifarciminota bacterium
GCAGGCACATAGACAACATTCGTATCAATGAGGAATTCACCGGTCCTTGAGTATTCATTTGTCTTTTCATTCTCTAACCGCGCAACATTACCGGTATAGCGGGTAATCAGATGCTCACGCAATCGGTCCGAAGATTCCCATCTTTCTTCAAAATTCAACCCACGACCTGTCCCAGAAAAGATAATATCCCCATATTCAGTATGATAGATTACCTTACCATCTTTTATTACCGGGTTTCCTTTTATCGGAATAATCAAATCCTCAGCATCACCTTTCTTCTGCCTCGGCTTCAGAATCACACCCTGTTTGTCAAAGAATGCCTCATAGGCTCTATCCTTAATCACAATCCGGTCACCTTCCCTTATCGGATGGTGAGTGACCTTTTCAATCACTTCACCCACATTGAATGGGGTCTCAATCTCTTGCCCGAGACCATTGTTCTGGGCAAAGATAACCTGGGGGATGATTAAAAGGGCAAGGATTAAAACCAGAAATCCCTTAACCATCCACTTTCTTATATTATGTAGCATAACCATCTTAACCTCCTTTGATATATCAAATCCCTCTCCCCCTGTGGGAGAGGGCAAGGGTGAGGGGGTATTTTATCTTTCACCCCCACCTTTATCCGGGGGAATTAAAACTCCCATCAAGCGGGAGGATAAAACTTACGAAATTTAATAATATTTTAAGCACCATAAATGGTGCATGTGCATTTTTTGAATCACCAATCAATCTTATAGCCCTTTTTCTAATCAACATTTTTATTCCTTTTTCGCGTCACCATAAGTCTTTCAAAAAGCAGAATCCGGGTGTTCGCAGGCACACCCAAGCCCTTTTTGGTTAAACACCCTCACCGTCTCCTCTCCCATCAAGGACGGGAAGATATGAGGATTTTCTGCCGATTTGAACGGCAATATGGCTTATCTCGTCTATCTGGTCTTTCCGCTCTATCTCGTTTCATGATTTCCAATTACTAATTTCCCTTTTCTATTTGGGTTTTTCAACTTCCCGATGCCTTTGTCTGGACATTTATCCAGATTTTGCATACCCCTTTTGCCACAATATGGACAGAACATACAACCCCCTATTTTAATAGTTTTGCAGATACAATGGTGGTTAATGCTGAAGCGAGATCATAGGAAATTCCTAACATTCCTGACAATTCACTTACAATTCCTTCATAGATTGACTCCCAGGCTTCATCGTAGCTTCCAAAATACCCGCTTTTAACTGAGGTAGATGACCGTTCATCAATATCTTTAGATAAATACTCTTTATAACACACCACCGCATAGAATTTCTGGAAGCGGTTTAATTTGCGGTATTCTTCAACACATTCATTATCACTTAATGGCATTCCCAGTCCTTCTTTCATAACCGCAATTGCACCTGATTGTGAAAGATTTTCAATCGCAATCGCCAGGGCATTTGCCTGAGACTCATCAAGTCCAAATTTAAGAATAGCACTGCCCACCTTCTGGGCTGAAACCCTCTGCAATCTCTTTCTGATTTCAGCGATTTTCTTTTCAGCCAATTTACGCTGGATTGCTTCAATTTTTGCATTCGCCGGTGCCGAGGCCCGAGCGAGCGGGTATTTTTCTTTTATTAGATTATAATCGGCAAGCGCATCTTCATACTTACCCTGTTCTTCTTTATTTTGTGCTCTGGTAAACAAGTTCTCTGCCTCATTCTCATAATCCCGCACCTGATTTACAAAATTGTTTGGAATCAAGGTCTTCGTTGTAATACCCTCGTAATCAATCTTCAAAATTAAATTGCTGTCCCCTGGGGTAGATGTATAAAAATCCCGAATGTCCAGGAGGGTAATCCCTTTTTCATCGGTCTGTAATGGATAGCCCTTTGTTTCAATAGGGGTAAATACTGAAACAGTCTTTTTTGACAGTGGTTGCTTATCTTTATACACCGTATCACTTCCTATCACCGTTTCCTTTTTCCAGTATTTTGGCGAAGAGGGGAATTCATCTGCCCCGACCATAGCACCAAGAAAACTAAAGCCAGCACCTAATAGTCCAAATACTCTCGCTGGATACCATTTGCCACTTGTATCCTCAACCGCATAATCCCACCACTTTATTGCAGCCCACACACAGAGCCCTCCAAACCCAACTAACGCAAGGCGATTTCGCCACTGATAACTGGTTTTGTAATGTTCAGTCACTTTCTTCTGATATAGTTTTTCAGTCGTTAAATTAAGGGTGATCTTCGGTTCAAATCTGTCCTTGGGTAGATCTACACTGCAACCCAATCTTAACTTCAAAGGGCTCACAGGTTCGTAATCGGATTCAGTCTTAACAAGATGCGTTGTCGCACAATTATTAACGAGGAGAATCAGGAGAAACAGAAAGGATAACTCTTTCGCTCTTAAAGATTGTGTATCCATTGGACCCCCTTCATCTGGTTTATTTTTAAAGTCTAAAGCAAAGGTCAGGGATTGCTTTTTATTTCTCCTTTTCTAACAGTGCCTGCAATGTCCGGGTATTCCGCTCAATTGCAAGGAAGCATAAAAACAGACCGATTATTGCAACGCCGACGAATCCTGCACCGAGCATTCGCAGAGATTGAGTTAAGCCTTTTGCCTTCTTTGCCTTTGCCTGCAGGTATTTCATTTCTGCTACAGACTGCCTTGATTCATATTCCTCTTCGGCATCTCGGATTTCGCGCCTTCTTGCCTTTTCTTTTTGTGTCCTCAAATCTGCCCAGGCCTCAAGTGCCTTGCCCCGGTCATTTACTGCAATTACGGGGATTATGCCTAATATCTCTTTTACTGCATTAATCTTTTGCTCCATCTGGTCATAAAGGGCAAGGACCTTATTCAAATGACGATCAAGTCCTAATTTTATTATCCGCTCTTCATAGATCGGATTGCCCCAGTAATCGGTTCTAATTTGCACCCGTCCTCTAACCGTTGCCCAGGTGTAAAGCGACTCGGGAAAATAGGATTTTAATGTATCAATCCTGGCATCAAGGGCTAATTTGAGCGGGTCTGGTGGCGGTGGTGGTGGGGCAGGCTTTGCCTCCTCTGTTGGTTTTGGCGTCTCCGGCGCCTTTGCTACTTCAGGTGGTTTTTCAACCTTTGGAGCAGGTGGCGGTGGTGGTTTAATTGCTTCCTGGACATCGGCAAGGCTTACTGTTATTTCTGGTGGCATCTTTGGTTTTGCCACACCTTCTTTTATCGGTGGGATTATGTTATATAAAAATAGAATCACCGCAATAACAAATCCCACACCCGCAATGATACAGAGGACCCAGAAGAAGATTCTTGAAACGACAAAGACAATCTTCTTCTCCAGGAGTTCAAAGGGTCCTTTTTTGGTTTGTTGTGTATTAGCCATTTTGACCTCCTTGGATATATCAAATAAAAGGGTAAAAGGGCTCAAAAAGGCTTGGGAAGTGAAAGATGGCTTGAGCCCTGTTTAGCCCTTTATCTTTTTTTGCTTTAACATAAGTTTAAAGGGCAATTGAAGGCAGTTTAGTGGGATAGAAGAGGCAAAAGCCATTGTGCGATAAATCGCAACGCTACATTCCCTGCCTTTAACTGCCTTCAACTGCCCTTTTGTGTCTTTGTTCAGAGTAACTCTGTCCCGACGATTTGCCATTTCTCTCAATGAATGCCGATGCCAAAGGTCCAAGCAGAATAACTTCTAAGGTCATCTGTAAGCATTATATGGTGTCGCATACCGGCAGTAAGTGAGAGATTCTTAAAGAGGTAGTATTTTATCCCCCAGGAGATGGGCATCTCTAACTCAAAGCCATCCCAGCCACCACGCCAGGTGGCATGAAAGACTGTATAACCGATACCAATCCCTGCGTATTCAAATAGTTTTACGGGCATTATCTTTGCGAGTAAACCTTCGCTATCAAACCAGAGATTGAAGGACAGATTAAATAGCTGTTTGTCGTCAAAATTGAGGTGTAGCGATGGTGCGAGACTTATAAAACTGCCTCCGGTCTTCGTATAGTAGAATAGCAAAAGTGGACCCCACTGGAAATTATTTGCACCCCTGAATTTAGTTACTTCTAACTTTGGCATTTCAAGACCAGGTGCCCGTCCTGGAGCAAATGCGGCAGGTGGAACAGGATATGGATAATAAGGATAATACGGCGTGGTGGGCGCCGCGCCTGGAACAGGAGCCGGCGCTATTGCCTGCTCAACCAAAGCACGATTTGGCAGGGTATGCGGGTACTGGGTCAGTTTCTTCTCACCGAGCGTAAGCAAAAGGTCAGGCGGAATGGTATCAATCGCAACACCGGTGACATAATCGCTCCAGATAATATCTCCGGTATGGGCATTGATAACCCGCACTCCAAGATGGGTCTCAGCCCGACGCTCAAGCATCCCTTGCATAATTGTTCCACCACCAAAGATGCAACCACCTCCCTTACCCGCCTCAACCATAATCGGTTCAATGCCTTTTATACCACAGTCTAAGACCCTATAGGCAACAATCTTTGTCGCTTTTTGTATTGGTGATTCAGCAAGCATATTGGGGCTCCAAAGGGAATCAATTATCCAGGAGTATCTATAACCTGTTTCTGAGTAGAGGCGCTTTAGCATATCCGGGTCACGCTCAACCGTAGTGATATTCTTTTTGGCAAATTTCTCAAGGAGATTATCTTCTATCAGGTAGTTCACCGGCGAATCAAGTGCCTTGCCAAATTCAAGGCTCCATATAGCAACAGTGTCATTTGTAGAAAAATAGGTCATCGGAATGTTTACATTTCTAATTGACGCTGCGATTGCTTCATTATGTGTGGGGTAAGATGGTTTTCTTATCTCTTTTAAGACTGGTTGGGTGCAGGAAACAATGATTAAAGTTAAAATGGGTAAAAGTCTTATGGTTTTCATTTTTCACCTCACTTTACATTGGGCATTGCATTATCATAAAATATCAGGGGCAACGGCTCAAGTTTTCCTATCATACTTGGCGGAATCTGGTCCTCATACTTACCTTCAACCCGACCGAGCCAAAGAATATTTCCTTTCTTAGCATCCTCAAGCCTAATATGGAGAATAGCCGATGCCCGGCGAATCAGCGCACCACCTGCAGAGGGCACAAATTCAATACCGCAATCTAAGACCCGATAGGTGACAATTTTGGATGCAGTTGCAAGGTTGGTACCGGGTATTGAACTTCCGCTCTCAAGCAATAAGCCGGGCAGGAGCTTTGTGTTCCTTTCCACCGGAATTGCCCCTTTCTCCGAGATTTTCTTTATCAGGCGGTCTTCAATGAGATAATTTATCGGGTAGTCCCTGGACTTTTCGGTCTCAATATTTATCAGGGCAATCCTCTCGCCTGCCCTGATGAGAGTCCAGGGTATTTCAATCTTCTCTATCGCCTTTATGATTGCCTCGGTATTGGTCGGTGGTATTACCGGCTTCTCCACCACCGCCGGGGCACAGGCGAGGAAGATTGAAGTTATGAGTAATGAGAATAAAAGCACTTTCATAGAACACTCCTTTACTTTTATTTAAATCCTCTCCATTTAAGAGAGTGATAGGTGAACGTCTTCATAACACTCCTCTTAGGAAGGGCTCGGGCAAAATTGCCCGAGCCCTTCTTATATTACCTCATCAACTCCAGAATCTCCTTTGCTTCATCATTATATGGTGCGACCCATTGGAGATAGCCCTTGATGAGCTCCTTATGAGTCCTTGGTTTTCTTTCGGGTATCTTCATCTTGGCAGGTGTCCCAACAACCACATCCTTATCCCTGCCATTCATACCAATCCAGAATCCTTTGGCACCGCTGATATTACCCTTTGAACCAGCCTCAATCTTTGGTCCATTACCAGCAAAGACATCTATATCCAGATAGCCACTATGGTCAAGCCAGCCGGAGAGCGTAACGGATGTTTCTTCAGTATACAAAGTCGTGTCCTTAGAATAATAATTATACCCATCATACCAGTAAAGGTACAAACCAACCATATACCAATCAGCCTCGCCCGCAGTTGACCAGGAAACAGTTAGACTACCAGTAGGAATTGAATCTCCCGGGCTTGTAATACTGAATGCACCAGGCAAACGGCAGGTTGCATTCGCATCACCAACATTGGTCTTGACTTCAAGTTTGTATTCGTTGGCCGGTGAAGGACATACGGTATCCTCAAACCAGTAGTCATAGTCCTGTCCAAAATCGGTTTCAATGTCAGCGGTCTTGCCATTTATCTTCACACTCATTGTATCAAGGATTGGGTCGCACAAAAGATAGCCATATACTCCGCCATACACATCACCATCTTCGTCTTCTATTCTTGCTGGGCCACCGTAGATATAAAGATTCACCTTCTTACCGCAGCCCAGAAAGAGCACAAATATCATTGCACAGAATATTATTTTCTTCATTTTTCTCCTTTCGTTGTTTTACTTCATAAAACCACAGATCGACACGGATTCACACAGATATTTTTTTTATCTTATCACCGTGTCTCTGTGTTGGTTTTCCCTTTTGTTTATTGCCATCGCATCACCTCCTTTGTTTTATTAAATTTTAATTTAGCCCAAATCAAAAAGTCCACTATTCCTCCCAATTGACCTCAGCGCTTGAAAAATCACAATAATTGTTAGGAATAGAGACTTTCACATATCGGAAAGGATAAGGAGGCGTGAACACCGAAGTATGTATAATATCGTCTTTCCCTGTCCTCTCCGGATACTCTTCGGTGCCGATGTGAATCCAATTTTTATTATCAATACTAATGTAAAAATATGCTTTTCCTCCTGTGCAGTGGCCACCTGGTGTTCCAGTTTGCCAGCATATCCGCAGTTTTGTTTTTGCTGGCTGTATTTCTTCAAGGTCATGGATTCTCTCGACTGTAAAATTCTTCCGCCCTGATTTGTAAATGTGTTTTTTAGACACGCCTTGCGGTGTTTGTAATAATTCCCTAATTTTGAAATCCCTAAATTGCATCTGTGACGCTACATTGGGAGTACCTTTAAAAAACACGCTGACCTTACCGGGGCCTATTTCTTGCTGCAATTCGAAAGTTCCAACAAAACCGCCGTTTACATAAGCCTCAACGACTCTTCCGTATTGTTTAATAGTTATTTCATTTTCGCCAGCTACTATATTCCCGCTATATTGCCATCCTGTCCAGTGGTTATCTGTCTCCCAAAAGTAATACTCATTGCCAAGGGGAGTAAAACCAAATGCACCACCCAAGAAAAAAAACTCTAATGGATACTGATGATCCCCCGTGAGTCGCTTCATCTTTAAGCTTGCTTCATAGAATCTTACAGTCTTTTGATATTCATATTTACCAAACGAATAGCTGCCACCTTTTGCATTGCTTGTGCAAACAAATACCTTATTTTCTCCAGTGCCTCTCATTTCCATGCTTCCTTCTAATATTCTCCACAAGAGCACAATATACAAGTTAAGAGTGTCCCTCATAGGGATGATTAAAGTGGACTCGTAGGGCAGGTAATTTTCATTTTTCAGTTCAAAAAAGTAAGTCCCGTAAATTACCTCTTTAATTAAAGGCGTCTTTCCGATAAAATTTTTATTAAGATAAACATCTGCGCCGGAAGGTTCGGAGTTCACTTTTAGCACACCATAAATAGGAATTAGTTTTGCCTCAATCTTTGTCTTTTTGCCCAATCCAACTGATGCAGACCCTTCCCATTTTTCATATCCGTCTTTTTCTATTACGATCTTGTGGGTGCCGAAGAATAAAGATGGTGTAGCAATTACACCCGGTTTTTCAAACTTTACCACCAATGGCTTACCATCTATGAATACTTTTGCCTCTTCTTCGGGTATAATCTTGATAAGTATCTTACCGTGTGATAAATACCAAAGTCCAAAAATTATAATAGCTACAACAACCACACTTATTGCTATTCTCAGCACCTTCTTTTTTGCTTCAACTCTCTGACGGTCTTGCACCGATTTTGCATACGACACTTGTTTTTTGTATTCAATATTTTCAGGCTGATATTTAATGGCGTTTTCAAAATATTTAACCGCCGCAGATAAGTTTCTCTTTTGAAGGGTGTCCGTGCCGAATTTATAGTAGAGTTCACCAAATAATTTTTTGTCTTCGGATGTTAAATCTTTAATGCTTGGCGCTATTTGCTCAACCACATTTTTTGCGTAATTATAATTCCCTTTATTCATATGAGCAAGTCCAAGATAACAATGGACAAGCGATAATTTAGCAGGAGGCAACTCTCTCTTTTGAGGAAGACTCTTTAGATATTCAATTGTTTTGTCATAGTCACCCATACTATAATAATACTTTCCTAATTCAAAAAGGGCTTCAGTATCTTCTTTATCCACTGCCAAGACCCGGTGCCAACATTTAACAGATCGCTCAATATTGTTTTGTTCGTGATGAATCGTAGCGAGCTCCTTAAAAATTTGTTTATTATTGGGCATTAATGAACTAAGGATTTCCAGTTCAATCAATACCTTATCTTTTAAGTCTTTCTGCTTGTATAACTCTTTCAAGACTTGATGAACTTCAATATTTTCAGGTTCAACTTTAATTATCTCTTCTCCTAACTTGATTGCATTATCTATTTTCTTTTGAAAATAATAAGACCTGAAGAGACCGATTGTTGCTTCCCTTGATCTGGGATTGAGATTCAATGCCATATAATACGAAGACTCCGCTTTGTCTAATTGTTGCAATTTCAGATAAATATCACCGGATTTGAGGTAAGCATCAAAATTGGAGGCATCTAAACTTATTGCCTTCTGATATTCAATCAGTGCCTCTGGCAAAAGATTATTCTTAAGGTAGGTGTCGCCTAATTCAATATACAACTTTGGATTTAATGAATCTTTCTCAATTCGCTTTTTTAGGATGTCTATCTGGGCAATAACCTCGGGTGGAATAAGTTCTATTTTTGCGCCACATTTTGTGCAAAACTTCTGCCCTTCTTTAAGAGGTGCTCCACATTTCGGACAATTAGCCATAAGACCTCCTATTAGCTTATTTTCGCGCCGCAATTTGGACAAAAATCGTCTTCGGCTGTAAGTTTGCTTCCACAACTAGAACAGAATTGGGGCTTACGCTGGATAACTGGCTCTGGTTTTGATTGAACACTACCTAGTCCGAGAGCAAGTAATATTCCACCCAAAATAACTAATCCGATTCCGCCATAAAGAACTAAATCGTGTAAAGTAGCATTATATTCATAATCCGGCATAGAAATTGTGCCCAAGATTCCAGCATCTACTTCTCTAATTACTCTATAAGTAAATGAAACTGTATTCGCTATAATAATCAGAACAATTCCAATAACCATAACAATAATTCCACCCACTAAATTACTATTAGTGCTTTTTACTTCGTTTCTCGTATCATAACTTCTTTTAACGGCTGGCGAATTGATATTTTTAGATTCTACTTCTATTTCCACTGCATCTGATGGCACAGGCACTTCTGTACCACAGCTAGGGCATCTGGCTACATCCCCTATTTTTAAGAACCATACCACCCTTTCACAACCACAATTTGGACAGTTAAACTTAAGAGCCATATCAAACTCCTTTTATATTATATTGAGTTAAGTTGTTTAAACCTCTCTTCCACAACCCGGACAGAATCTATCCTCAACAGTCAATTTCTTCCCACAATTAGAACAAAATTTGCTCTTTTCAGAGATAGCAGAGTAAGTTTCTTTCCGTCCACTTTTCAATATCATAACCAATCCAATGATAAATGAAAGTCCCCCCAATATCATCATCACCGTCGGTCCGGTAGTATCCCTTTTAGGCAGACTCGGCATCTTTTCACCAGTTAAGGCTTCTGTGAAATCTTTGATTAGTCCAGCAGTTTTTTCTATAGATGATTGTTGCATTCCATTATAACCAACCACCGCTAAACCAATACCAACTCCGATGAGTATTATCCCTACAATTACTAATTCGCTTCTCATTTTTAACTCCCTATACGCGCACCACACTGAGGGCAGAATGTAATACCAGATTCAAGTCTTGTCCCACAATTGGGACAATATTGAGGAGATGTAAATGGATCCGATTTCGTTGTCTTCCCTCTGGGAGCAACCAATACAAATATCCCACCAAGGAGCCATAGGATAATCAGGATAATTGAAGGTATTTCGGATTCACTCAAACCGGATTGAGTTAAAGCACTAATTCCAGGAAGAGCCCAGCCAATCAGCATTAAAATTCCACCAACAACCTGATTTGTAATAGCAATTATACATCCAATGAAGCCCAGAATTACTAAGCACATAAGTAGATAAACTCGTGGTGGCGGATTTGTCAGACCTCCAAATGTATTAGAAATCTGAACAATGGCATATATGGTAAATCCCAAAATACCACCGCTTCCTATAAAACCCATTATTATGCCAATCGTTTTTAATGGGCTAACTCCCGTTGATTCAATCGGCACCTTCTTCGGCAGCTTCTTTCCAGTAGGCGCAACCAATACAAGTATTCCACCCAGTAACCATAGGATACTCAAAATAAAGGAGATAAAAGATAGCAACCTGGGAAAAATCTCCGATTCAGTGGCACCCACTTGGGCGAGGAAACCACTGGCAGAAAAAAACCAGCCAATCAACATTAAAATTCCACCGACAATCTTTTTGGCGATGGCGATTCTACATCCAATAAGACCTAAAATTGTTAGTCCAATTCCGAAATAAAACCATGTCTTGGAATATGTTTCACCGTAAAATGTATGGGCAGAAATCTGTGTAACCCTGTAGATAAGATATATAAACACCCCCAAAATCCCACCGCTTCCCACAAATCCTATTATTATGCCAATTCTTTTTAATGGGATAGTTCTGTTAGCTTCTTTTGATTCCATCGGTTGATTATTCATTTTGCCTCCCAGTTAATTTCTGCCGATTAGAACGGCTAAAGACTTTTCTCACTTTCTTGAGAAAGTGAGAAATATTCTATTTCTGGGGGCAGGTGAAACCCACCCCTCACCCTTGCCCTCTCCCAGAGGGAGAGGGTAAGAAAGGGGGATTTATCAGTGCAATAGCACCATCTTTTTTGTTTCAGTATAGCCATCGGTCTCCATCCGTAAGAAATAAATGCCCTGGGAAAGTTCTCTTTGATTGTCGTCTTTGCCGTTCCAGCTGATTTCATAGTCACCGGCATTTTGCTTCGCACTAACCAAAGTTCTAACACACTGACCAGCGATATTATAAATCTTTAGCGAGAGAGCACAGGATCTGGCAAGGCCGTATTTGATTTTGGTGAAAGAATGAAAAGGATTTGGAGAACTGGGTGCAAGGAAGAAGGTCGTCACAATTCCTGCACTCTTTGACTCTTGCTCTTCAATTCCAGTAGTCCAATACCAACCCCAGTAGACTCCAAAGTAGCCGATGTTCGCAGTGTAAGAAGAATTTGAGATAACACCAATTGTTGATTGGGCAAATGAAGCCTTGAGATTGTAGTTAGAAGATGTTGCAACTGTGCCTCCATCGTCTAAGACCTTGTTCCAGAGAGAGTAGGTTTGGGCATCTGCAGTAACCATAAAAGCCATCACAATTAAAGCAGTGCAAATGGTCCTTACCATATTAACCCCCTATTTGGTAACAGTAATTACTTCATCAGATTTTTCTAAATTCCTGTGAGATGCAGATTGACCTGTTTCAAATTGTTCCAGGCGTGCGTTCTCAAACCCTTTTCGCTTCGCAACGACTCTGTAAGAGAATGCTGCGTTGCTTGTACCATTTTGTAGCTCAATAACATCAAAGCCTGTTTTACCAACCTTTACATAAACACCATAGCAATCATCTTTCAATTGAACAAAAACCTTCATTGGATGCTCTTCACTAATAGTTACCGTTTCCAGAAAAAGAGGGTCAATCTCAATATGTGCTTTGCCGTTCATTAGTTGTCCTTCACCAAAATCTTCAAACCAATTTTCAGGACTCTCTTGAGCATAGAGTAGTCTGTCTCCTTTTGAAGTCGGAACGACGGCACTTTTTGTGCCAGTAGCAGTGAATGTTCCAATCACATAAATTCCACCACCGGTGTTTGAACCGCCATCAAAATAGCCGGCATAAGCACCGCTACCACGATACCCCCATACACCATAGTTTCTATAACCCAAACCACCCCAAGTAGTATAAGCATCATTCCTACCGACAACCGCTGCCCTATTCGAGTTTGAAGTGATTCCTGCAACGCCATCTTCTGCTGAAGAAGTTCCTTTTATACCTGTTCCATAGCTTCCACCATCACCAAACACAGCAACACATCCAGAACCAATTGATTTACCATATAGTCCGGCACCAGTTGATTTGTTTGACTCACCGTAAACGCCATATTCCCGATGACCTAATGCACCAGCAGGTTCGCCGGGACCGCCTACGCGGCCAAAAACACCCGCTGCGCCAGCAGCACTTACGTTGGTTAGTCCAACTATTCCATATCCATCACCGGAATTCATCGTCAATCCTGTGCCGCTGCCGCTCATACTTGTTCCCCATTGGAGATAGCCCGGTTGGGAACCCGAAGCAGGTTGGATTCCTATTGTTACATCGCCCGAAGTACCACCACCAGTCAAGGGGCTTGAGGTGTAGACTGCTGTTATATCGCCAGCCGTAAATCCCAAATCAACTTGCTGTATCGTTCCGTTTAGAATTTTATCAGTCGTTACTGCATCGGCGGCCAATTTGACGTTTGTTACTGCGCTATTCGCAAGGTCAGCGGTAGCGACCTGACCATCGCCAATATCTGCCGAGGCAATTGAGCCATCAGCTATTTTGGCAGAATTTACTGCATTGTTGGCAATTGTTGGATTTGGGTAGGTGCCTGTTAAATCGCCGCCGGCCGGACCACTTGGCGGACCACCAGCACTATCAGGGCCT
>JBDRWI010000062.1:0-12890 GCA_039802265.1 Caldifarciminota bacterium
GGGAATCACATTCAAAAAATTAAAACTCCCAGCAGAAACACCTTTCAACGACCTTGATGACCCGCATATTTTAGTCAGTGGTAATCGGAAAGTAAGATTTGTGCTTGGAGGACACGACAATTTCTTTAAAACCTCTGATATGGGGGCTCCATATGAACTTAATCTTTTCTTAGCGATGGAGGATACTACGCTCGGTGTATACCTTTCTTATCCTTATTATACCTTAAGATTTGACTCACTTTTAGGTTCTTCTGATGAAGTGCATCAGGAAGAGGATGTTTATCATGTGAGTGCGCCTTTGATTTCTGACATTGGTGCACCGCAATATTATCGGCTATACCCCTGTGATTCTGCGGGGAATGGGCTACCAGGCTGCATTATTACTGGTTCAACCGTGCTTAAAACTGAAGACCTTGATGAAGGTATGCATCGGATACAGATTTATGCGAAAGATTACCAAAATCACACCAAGACCGCGGATGTGCATTTTTATATAAGAAAGAGTAATTGGGTTGATTTTTGTCGCGGATTTAAGGAGTGAGGAGTAGTCTTATGAATAAAATATTCTTGTTGGGGATAATTATTTTTGTCATGACAACGATTCAATGCAGTAAAGATGAAACTGAGGATGAAGAGACAATTATTACAGAATTACCTACAATCAGTGAGATTACTTTTGGTTCTAAATGGAACAGCCCCGATTCCACTGTTGCCGATACCGGTAGAACCTTCGCGCCATCCGATACAATTCGTTATCAGGTAAAATTTGATTCAGCATTTGGCAACTGGTTTATGATTAAAAAAGTGTGGAGGCGAAATGATACTCTCCTATTTTCATCGGTTGCTTTAATTCCTCTTGGGACTAAAAGAATTTGCGGAGAATTTCGCCACCATGATGGACAGAATTTAGAGACTGGCAATTATAACATATCTATTCTCTATTTTAAAGCAGATACTGCAGTATATGATTCAGCCAGTTATAATGCTGGTGTAAATCGTAATTTTACTATCCAATAGGAGGCAAAGATGCGATTTTTAGGGATTTTCTTGTGTTTAATTTCAATTTTGGAGGCAAAGTTAGTGCCTACGCCATTTTTTATGAATTTACAGCGGGTTGGTCGTGATTCTACCCTTACCCACTTTGGTAAAAAGTTATTCCACGATTGTTATGGTATTGCAATGGTGAAACCAAGGGGGACAAACTCAACGCTTATAATAGTTAGCGACCCTGGTTGGTGTCGGTTGATTTATACCCGGGTTTATGAACAACAGCAAGATTTTGAGTATTTACGGCAATTCGGTGGTTATGGAAATGCGGTAGATAAATTCATTGTGCCCAAAGGGATTTGCATTGATAGCAGTATTTTTTCGGGTAACAGCGATATTTATGGAATTTATGTTGCTGATTCAAGAAATAATCGTATATCAAAATTAAAATACAGTATCAGTCAGGATAGAATTCTTGCTGAAGGTATTTTGGTTTCCGGGTTAATCAATCCTACTGATGTTGCCTGTGTTTCAAGACCTGAGGGTGGTTCGTATATTGTTATTGCTGAAAAGGATACCCATCGGATTCGACTTTATCAGAGAAATGCAAGTGGCTATATTTCTCTAATACAAATGTATGGCATAAGAGGTCCTGGAGCCGGTGAGTTTTTTGAACCTCAGGGTGTGGCGATATGCGCGGCAACTGATGTCCAGGGTGGTTATTTTATCTATGTGACTGATACTGGAAATCGTCGGGTGGTTTGTCTGCGGTATAAGCCATCTGAAGGTATAACCTGGGTTAATGCCTATCGGACAATTGAGAATGCGCATTTTCTATCGGTCACTGCAAGTCAGTATTATTGTGTCTATGTTACTGATTTTACACAGAATAAAATCTGGGTATTCACACCTGGTCTTACTGAATTGCTTTATACCTATGGTGATGCTAATCTCTTAAATGGGCCGAAGGATATCTGTATTGATTGGGACAGGATTGGTTTGACGGAAAAATGGACAGCGACAACCGGTATTCAGTATTTTAAAATCATCCCTGAAATTCGGGAGTTTTATCCTGAGCCACAGAATTTTGATGCGACTGAGGATTCGGTAAAGATAAACTTTCGGGTTGATGAGACTGCACATTATCTGACAATGGAAGTGGCAGGAAAGAGGATTTTTGAGAATCAATATTTTGTGCCTGGTCATTACTCAGTTTACTGGGATGGTCGGGGGGCTGATGGTAAGGTCGTTTTGCCAGGGAATTATACAATAAGGATTAGGTGTCAGGGTGAGGTGATTGCCACAGCAGGGGTGACAGTCAAAGGCACACTGAAATCTGGCATCCTTGCCCAGGATGAGCACTGGACTGAGGAGGGCGAGCCGTATGTGCTTGTTGGGGATGTGCAGGTGGCGGGTGGTGGCAGGTTGACCAT
The DNA here is from genome assembly GCA_039802265.1 of Caldifarciminota bacterium. Taxonomy (GTDB): domain Bacteria; phylum Hydrothermota; class Tepidihabitantia; order SM23-42; family JAOAFX01; genus JBDRWI01. The sequence continues at coordinate 2,421 of JBDRWI010000062.1, forward strand.
TGACCCTGGGGTAAAGGTGATGCCGGTGGGGAATTATGGGATTTTGCCAAGGTATCAATATCCGTATTGGCATCATATCTATGCCCAGGGAACATTCCTTAATAAAATTCTTTTTACTCCGCATAGGAAGTTATATCCTGTTCCTGATTCAGTGCCTAAGGGTTTCTGGAAAGGGATTGATTTCAGGAAAGGCTATGCCGGCCCGGATAGTTTAATCTTTGAACATTGCATTATTGAGGCAGCCGGGTCAGATTCAGCCGCTTTTCAGGTATATCCAGCAAAGTATGTGAGTTTAACAAATTGTGAGATTGCAAGGAGTGGTGGTTTTGGGTTTTATTGCGATCGCGGGTGCGATGTTGTAACCGTAAACAACTGTAGATTTATTGATAATGATTCAATCCCACTGATTGTGCCATTTAAGTTTATTGGTGAAATCTATGGAAATAATTTTGTGAATAATAAGCCCAATGTGATTGGCATTCAGGGAGAAACACGGCGTACAGATGCAACAATTTATAATCAAGGCGTACCATACTGGTTTTTGAAGTCCCATACCTGGGAATGTAAAATACAGGGCAGTAGCGCCTTTTGCCCCAGGCTTGTGATACAGCCAGGCGTAAAAATCTTTTTTCAAGATAGTTGTGGACTTTATGCTCAATCACGCAGCAAGATTTTTGCTCAGGGTAAACCCGATAGCGTAATTATATTTACTGCGCTTGATACACTTAGACACTGGCGCGGAATACACATCAATAATTCTCATCCTGCTGATACCTCACATTTTGAATATTGTGAGATATCTTATGGAGGAAGGTATCTGACACCTCCTGATGAAGGGAGAGGAAATCTGGCCTTATTTGAGAATAAAGGATGTTTTATTCTTAAAAATTCTTTGATTTCACGCAGTATGAGTTATGGCGCTGGCGATGTCCATCTTTTTGAAACCGATACCTGTATTTCTATTGTGCAGGACAATACATTCTATGCCAACGACTCATTCCCTTTGGTCATAAGCACTACCGAACTTGGTGAATGTAAAAACAATCAATTTATTGATAATCGTTATAATGCAATTTTAATCAGGGGTGGTGGGGATATAACGAAAAGTTTGAGCATCCATAATCAGGGTGTGCCTTATGTGATAGATTGCTGGTTTGTGGTAAATAATCTATTGGAGATTGAAAAGAGGAATATTTTGCAATTTAAAGGTCAGAGAGCGTGGTTTAAGCCCAATGGTATTTTAAAAGCAACTGGAGTAACCTTTACTGCGTATGATACTGTTTGGTGGGGAATGAAGTTTGATAATTCTAAGTTAGATACATCAGTTTTGGATAGTTGTATCTTAGAAAAAGCGAGATATTATAGTGGTGTTTGGCCAAGGGGTGCGATTGATATTAACAATAGCTGGATGCGGGTGAGCAATTCGGCCGTCGTGAATAATGAGTGTGGGATTTACATAAGTGGCGCAGCGAGCAGATTGACTTTGACTAATAATTTAATCAGTCAGAACAGTGATGGGATAAGAGCATATGGTGATAGCAAGGCGGAATCTCTTCATATTAAATTTAACGATTTTTCAGGAAACAAATGTGCATTTGCTATGCCCATCAATTTCTCACCCCCATATTATGTGGCTGATTCTAACTGGTGGGGGGATGCAACAGGACCCTGGGACCCATCAAATGGTGCGCCGGATTATAATCCATCGGGAAGGGGCGATTCAATTGGGGATTATGTAGTATATAGACCATGGTTGACTGCACCAGTGCAACCGCCAAAGGTTACGCTCTTACAGCCGAATGGAGGAGAGGTTTTGTATAGTGGGCAAGGGTATGAGATAAGGTGGACGATGACGGGTAAGACCGCAGGAGATGCAGGATCGTCCCTTCGGGACTTGCAGGATCGCTACGCTCGCAGTATCGCTTCGTTTGCAGGAAGTGAAAGATGTAGTGGCCGCGTTTACTCGGCTAATCTTTATGCAGAGCGAGCTCTGCCACTACAGAGTTATAGTTACAAAAAAGAAGGGATTCTAAGGCAGGAGTTGTATTATACAACGGATTTTCCTGAGGGTGGGTCAAAGGCAGAAGCCTTCTGGAGGTTTATTGATACAGTTCCTGTTGGTGAATCTACTTATACCTGGACTGTGCCGAATACGCCATCGGGAAGATGCCGGGTTGCAGTGAAAATATATTATGACCCAGAGACTGGGAGACAAAAAGACAAGGAGACAATTCAAATACCTAAAAGTCCAAAATACCTAAATTACCTAAAGACAGATAAGGCAATTGAAGGCAATTCGGGGCAATTGGAGGCAGAGGATAAATTCCAAATTCCAAACACCAATGACCAAACAAATTTCAATATTCAAATCCCACCCTCACCCTTACCCTCTCCCTTCAAGGGCGAGGGAATTGGGAAAGGGACATCTCCCTTCAAGGGCGAGGGAATCAGGCCGGGGATCACTCGCATCAGTGGCGAGAGGATTGGAAATAATCCTCCATCTGAAGATGGAGATTATGGACTAAAAGAAGAGAAAGGCATTGGCAGGATTATTCAGGCGCTGGTTGTGGATGGAATTGGACTGGATACGACATTTATTACCCCGAATCATTTAAAGAGGATTTCGGTCTGGTTGCCCGAGAATATCTATACGGATGGAGAGATAGTTATTGATATATCAAAAATCAAGGGCAAGCGGGTGGTCTGTAGTGAACTTGGGTTGTATGAGTTTCCTGTTGAAAAATCAACGGCACAAAAATTTTTCGGTCCTCAGGGTGCAGATGCGCAACTTACAAAGCCATTTTACTTTGACGAAATCTATCCCAATCCGACAAAGGGAATGATAAGACTAAGATTCAATTCGCCGGACGAGCGCAAAATTACAATCCAACTCTATGATGTCTGTGGTCGGCTTGTGTATAAAGAGGATATAGCAAAATCAAATATCGCGATGAATGAACTATTGATTACACCTAAAAATTTATCCGCTGGTATTTATTTTGTGCAGTTGGAAGCAGAGGGGTGTAAGAGAATAGAGAAGGTGGTATTATTGAAATAACAACTCTGTGCCCTCATCTGGTAATTTGCTCGCCAGGAAGTATGGCGGGCAGTGTGGTGGAGGGCGGGCGTGGCAACCTCAGTCCCCCTCTATTGTAAAGATTCGGTTGTTTATTTGGAGCAGGAATCAAAATTCCTGACCTGTCGTCAGGAAAGGTTTCCTCAGGGCTTGCTTTAGTCCCGTTAAAACTAAATGAAATTTCAAAAAATTGGACGCGAAAACCTTTGATGTATCTTGTCCATATTCTTTTCTTTAATAACAGGTTAGTTTTTTCAAAAACCATTTTAATAATTTCTCAAAATCAAAATTTTTATATGAAATGTAGGGCAAACCTTCAGGTTTGCAAATAAATTTTTAGAAATTTCCCTTTTCTTTTTAATATTAATAAAAAGACTTATGGTAATGCAAAAAAGGAATAAAAATGTTGATTAGAAAAAGGGCTATAAGATTGATTGGTGATTCAAAAAATGTAGTTGCACCATTTATGGTGCTTAAAATCTTATTAAATTTTGTAAGGTGGGGGTGAAAGATAAAATACCCCCTCACCCTTGCCCTCTCCCACAGGGGGAGAGGGATTTGACATATCCGAGGAGGACTAAAATATTCTTTGCAAGGCTAAAGCCTTGCCCTACAATTTTTTGAGGGGAATTTACCGCTTACGCTCTGGCACAGTCAGTTTGTTTTGCTTTGAGGGTAAAGAGGGAAGACTACCAGGTTGCCTTTCTCAAGCCGGGAATCTCACCCTGCAGGGCAAGTTCCCGCAGGCAGATGCGGCACAGCCCGAATCTGCGATAATAACCCCTTGGTCTGCCGCACCTTTCACAGCGATTATATCTCCTTGTTGAAAATTTTGGCGGCCTTTTTGCCTTATTTATCAAACATAACTTTGCCAATCAACCTCCTTTCTGTCGGTATCCCAGCATGAATACATAAAGGGAGAGCCTGAAACTCCAGGATTCTTCGCGTGAACAAATTCGAACACTACAATTCTTGTGCTTTATTTTCTTCTTTGCAAGGCTAAAGCCTTGCCCTACAAATATCTTAAATAATATTTTATCTACCAGCATCCGAACCCCAACCCATTAACTGCTTACTTTTTTCTTTCAAAAGGCATTCCCAGACCTTCAAGTAGAGCCAGGGCATCTTCATCCTTCTTTGCCGATGTGACAATCGCGATATCCATTCCAAAGACCTTCTTTACTTTATCATATTCTATCTCGGGAAATATTGTCTGTTCATTGAGTCCCAAGTTATACGAACCCCGACCGTCAAATGAATCACGGGAGAATCCCTTAAAGTCCCTTATCCTTGGTGCAGCAAAATTTACAAACCGATCAAAAAACTCATACATCCTCGCTCCCCGCAGAGTAACCTTCATCCCAATAATCATCCCCTTACGAATCTTGAAGTTTGATATTGGACGCTTTGCCCGGGTATAAACCGGTGCCTGCCCCGTTATACGGGCAAGGTCATCGCGCACAATCTCCAGAATCTTTTGGTCAGAAACCGCCTCACCGAGTCCTACATTTATTACAATCTTTTCCAACCGGGGAACTTGATAGATATTCTTATATCCCAGTTTCTTCATCAAAGATTTTCTCAATGTCTCTTCAAAATATACCTTCAATCTTGGTTTATAATCCTGTTTCATCTATCTACCATCCATTTCTAATCAATTATTTCGCCACATTCCTTACAGATGCGCACCCTTTTCTTCTCAACCTTCTCTCTTTTTATACGGGTCTTTTTGCCACACTTAGGGCAGATAAGGACAAGATTAGAAATATGAACCGGAGCGGGTATTGTAATAATCCCGGAGGGTTCGGTCTGGGAGCGGGCGCGCTTGTGTTTCTTAACAAGATTTACCCCTTCAATCAGGGCGGTCTGTCTTTCGCAATCAATTTCAAGAACCCTCCCTCTTCTACCCTTCTCTTCACCGGTATTTACTTCTACCAAATCATTCTTTTTAATATGAAATTTATGCTTCATGTCCTCCCCACTTCTAATCTCCTACACTACCTCACTCGCCAGTGATAGTATCTTGGTAAATCCCTTTTCCCTCAGTTCCCGGGCAACCGGCCCGAATACACGGGTGCCCTTGGGTTCTTTCTGCTCATTGATGAGTACACAGGCATTATCATCAAATCTAATATAAGAACCATCAGGCCGTCTCAACTCCTTTTTAGTCCTCACAATCACTGCCTTTGCCTTATCTCCCTTCTTTATCGGTGCATGGGGCAGGGCATCCTTTATAGTGACATTTATTATATCACCGATATAGCCATATCTCCTTCCTGAACTACCAACCACATGGATGCACATTGCAACCCTTGCCCCGGTATTATCACAGACCTTGAGTCTTGAATATATCTGAATCATTATGAAATCTTCTTTATCATCCGCCACCGTTTCAACTTTGATAGCGGACGGGTTTCCTGAATCAAGACCTTATCACCAACCCGTGACTCGTTCTTTTCATCATGCACATAGACCTTGGTCAGTTTTTTGATATATTTTTTATAAATCGGATGAATTGTATGCCAGACAAATCCAACAATTCTTGTCTTATTCATTTTGTCACTCAATACCACACCCACTTTTGTCTTACGCATGCCCATCTCCCTTCTTGGATTTCATCTTTGTCTCGGCGGGCTTTGCCTGTAATAATTTCACTTTGCCCAATTCTGCCTCTCTCAAAATTGTTCTGATTCGGGCAATATCACGCCGAATAGTTCTCAGTCGCAGCGGATTGGGCAGATTCTGGGCAGCCCGTCTTATTCTGAGATTGAATAACTCACGATAAAGCCCATTCAACTGTTCAATTAATTCTTCTTTGGTCTTTTCCCTTAATTCAAAAGCCTTCATATTTGATACCCTCTTCCCGCTTAATAAATTTCGTCTTTATGGGCAATTTACTTGCGGCAACTCTCAAAAGTTCCCTGGCTTCTGCCTCATCCACGCCTTCAATTTCAAAAAGAACACGACCCGGCTTCACCACACTCACCCAGAATTCAGGTGGTCCTTTACCCCTTCCCATTCTTGTCTCAGCCGGTTTTTTTGAAACCGGTTTATCCGGAAATATCCTTACCCACATCTTTGCACCCTTTTTCATACTGTGACTTATTGCAATCCTTGACGCCTCAATCTGCCTTGCGGTTATCCAGGCCGGTTCCAGGGCAAGCAATCCATACTCACCAAAGGCAATTGTATTACCACTGGTGGCCTTACCCTTCCTGCGCCCGCGCTGCTGTTTCCGATATTTTGTCTTTTTTGGCTCAAGCATTAGGCAACATCTCCTTTATATATCCAGACCTTAACACCAACCGTTCCGTAGATTGTGAATGCTGTTGACCTGGCAAAATCAATATCCGCCTTTATCGTTTGAAGTGGAACCTTACCCTCGTGATATCCTTCAGCCCGGGCGATCTCGGCACCACCGAGCCGACCCGAGCAAATAACCTTAATCCCCTTGGCACCGATCTTCATTGCGGATATAACCGACCTTTTCATTGCCCGACGATGGGAGATTCGCTGTTCAATCTGTCGGGCAATATTCTGGGCAACCAAACTCGCCTCAAGTTCCGGGATCCTTATCTCCTCAATATTTATTGCCACATCACTTTTGATCAAACTTTTAATCTCTTCGTTCAATTTCTTTATCTCCTCACCACCCTTACCAATGATCTTACCGGGTGAGGCAGTGTGGATTGATATAAAAACACGATTTGATACCCTTCTGATAATAATATCCGAGACCATGGAATCAATGAGTCTCTCCCGGAGATATCTCCGTATTTTAAAATCTTCGGCAACAAGTTTTGGATAATTTAACTCATCAAACCATTTAGATTTCCAATCTTTTGTAATCCCCAATCTAAAACCAATCGGATGTGTCTTCTGACCCATCTATTCTCCTTTCTTTAAAATAATGGGTTTAAATGAGTCAACGGCAATTTTAATATGGCAGGTCCTTCTTCTTATCAAATCAGCAGTTCCTCTGAATCCTGGTCGCCAGCGCTTCATCTGCGGTCCATCCTGGGCGATTGCCTCCTTTACATAAAGGTCTTTATCATCAACGCGCACCTTACCAACCTGATTTTTAAAATTACTGACGGCAGAATTGAGGGTTTTTAATATTGGAATCTTACTCCGTGAATGGTGGAAACTTAAAAGTGCCCGGGCAGTTGGAATATCCTTACCCTTTATTATCCTTAAAATCCTTCGTGCCTTTGTTGGAGAAAGCCTTTCGTATCGTTTTACTGCACGGGCAATCATTTTTCAAGCTCCCTTTCCTTTTCTGCCTTTCTCATCCCGGAGTGGGCACGAAATGTTCGGGTCGGTGCAAACTCACCAAGCTTATGACCCACCATCCGTTCCGTGATATAAACCGGTATGAATCTGTTACCATTGTGAACCGCAATTGTAAAACCAACAAATTCTGGTGGAATTATTGAATCCCTTGCCCAGGTTTTCACAATCTTCTTCTCCTTTGCCTCAATCATCCTTGTAATTTTTTTTAATAATTTCTGGTCAATATAGGGACCTTTCTTTAAGGAACGGGACATTTTACCTTCTCCTCTTTACGATAAACTTATCCGATATCTTCTTGACCTTTCTGGTCTTCTTTCCCTTTGTGAGCCATCCCCAAGGTGAAGTTGGATGGCGCCCACCATGGGACCTACCTTCACCACCTCCAAGTGGATGGTCTACCGGATTCATTGCCACACCCCGAACATAGGGTCTTATCCCCATGTGTCTTGTCCTACCCGCCTTACCAATGCTTATGCTTGAGTGTAATGGATTAGAAACCTTTCCAATTGTTGCCCGGCAACGAAGGTCAATGAGTCTTATCTCACCGGAGGGGAGTTTGATATGGGCATATTTACCTTCCTTTGCCAGAATCTGGCAGGAAAGACCGGCACTCCGCACAAGTTCACCACCCTTTTTGGGCGCCAGTTCCACATTGTGAATCTCCACTCCCAAAGGGATATTACTCAAAGGCATACAGTTACCGATCTTTATCGGTACCTCCTCTCCCGAAATAACAGTCTCACCAACCTGAAGTCCATCCGGACACAATATGTACCTCTTTTCACCATCGCGGTATTTTAGTAAGGCAATGAGGGCACTCCGGTTAGGGTCATATTCAATCGCCTCAACAACGGCCGGGATATTATCTTTGTCTCTTTTGAAATCAACTATCCTTATCTTTTTGTGATGTCCGCCCCCACGATGACGTGCCGTAATTCTTCCTGTATTATTTCTACCACCACTTTTTTTCTCCGATACCACAAGTGATTTTTCCGGTTCTTTCTTGGTAATCGGCAATTTCACCACTGTATAGTAGCGTCTTGCCGGTGTAACTGGACGATAGGTCTTAATAGTCATCATACACCCTCTATCAATTCAATCTTCTGCCCTTCTTTAATAATAACCGATGCCTTCTTATAATCGGCTCTATATCCACTGGAGCGACCGAGTCTGCGCAATTTACCTGGATAATTTGCTGTTTTCACCGCAATCACCTCAACATTGAAGAGTTTCTCTACTGCCTCTTTGATAAGACGTTTGTTTGCCCGTTTGTCAACAATAAATTGATAGCAATTCCGTTCCCGATGAATATCCGCCTTTTCGGTAATAACCGGTTTGATTATGACTTTTTCGTAGTGCATTTTCGCTCCAGTTCAGACAACCCTTTCTTGGTAAAGAGCAAAAGCCCTACCTTTAAAACATCGTAGCAATTGATATCAATGCTTCTCTTTAATGTCACATTGGGGATATTACGCACGGCTAATTTCAGATTCTTACTACACTGGTCAATACCAATAAGCATTGGTACATTTTCGGGATTTACCTTTTTCAAAATTTCTACGAGTGCCTTTGTCTTGGGAAGACCGATATCCAGGTCTTCCATAACCATAATCCGATTTTCCTTCGCCGATGCGCTCAATGCGGATAACAGCGCGAGTAGTTTCTTCCTCTTGGGAATAACGGTGTAGTAATCGCGCGGCTTTGGACCAAAGACCACTCCCCCCTTACGCCAGATAGGTGAACGAATACTGCCATGCCTTGCCCAGCCAATACCCTTCTGTCGCCAGGGCTTCTTGCCTCCACCCCTTACCTCAGCACGGGACTTTGTCTTTGCCGTTCCTTTTCGCTGGTTGGCAAGGATGACCTTTATATCTTCCCACAGTAATCCCTTATTCACCGCCAAACCAAAAATATTCTCCGGGAGTTCAATCTTACCAATTTCATCACCCTGATTATTGAAAAGCCTGGTCTCCATTTCTTATTCCTCTTTCTTTTTTATTAAGAGAAATCCATTCCTGGCACCCGGTACTGCACCTCCGAGATATAGAAGATTCTTCTCTTTTTCAATCTTTATAACCTTAAGATTTTTTATTGTAACGCGCTCGTTACCGTAATGCCCGGGCATTGTCTTTCCCTTCATAATCCTCCCCGGGTCTGAATGACCATGGCTTGCTGAACCGATTCTTCTGTGCGACATTGAACCATGGGAGGCAGGTCCTCCTTTCCAGCCCCAGCGCTTTACACCTCCGGCAAATCCCCTGCCCTTGGTATAACCGGTTACCGAGACCTTATCTCCGATATTAAAGATAGAAAGGTCAAGGACATCACCCGATTTATATTTATCCGGCTCTTTGACCCTAATCTCAGCCAGCCATTTTACCGATTTCAAGTTCGCCTTCTTTATATGACCAGCAATTGGCTTGGAAATCCTTTTCTTCTCCCCAAAGGCAATCTGCACTGCATTGTAGCCATCACTTTTGGTATTCTTCACCTGAACAATCGGACAGGGACCGGCTTGAATAACAGTAAGTGGCTGGATCCTGCCATCTTCAGTAAAAATCTGAGTCATACCTATCTTTTTACCAATCAGACCAATCATACTGCCTTAACCTCAACATAGACTCCGGCCGGTATCTCAAGTTTGTTTAAGGCATCAATAATATCCGGGGTTACATCATTCAGTTCAATGAGTCTTTTATGCACCCGCAACTCAAACTGTTCGCGCGACTTCTTATCTACATGGGGGGAACGTAAGACAGTATATAAAGAACGTTCGGTGGGCAGTGGAATTGGACCCGAGATATTTATACCGAATCTTTTGGCAGTCTCAACGATTGACTTCACCGACTGGTCAAGTATCCGGTGGTCATAGGATTTCAATCGAATTCTTAACCTGTTCATTTATTTCCCAACCTCTGCATTCAAAAGATTTGTGCGATAAATCGCACCAACACTATTTTTATCTTATCCTTCACGATTATTCTATTATCTTGGTGACCACACCCGCACCAACCGTCTTACCACCCTCACGAATCGCAAAACGCAAACCCTGCTCAATCGCCACCGGCGTAATCAACTCCACCTCCAAATTCGCATTATCA
>JBDRWI010000063.1:0-12377 GCA_039802265.1 Caldifarciminota bacterium
CGCGGACCCTGAACCTTAACCGTATCATAAATGTATATCCACTTGGAATCAGGCGCATACCATAACGAATCCTTCACAAAAACCGAATCAAAATAATCCTTCACATAATTGTAATCAAACGAAGTCACCGCATAATAATAACCAAAACCATTACGCACATCCGTATCCACATAACTATGCACCAAACCCACATCCGTCGCCGTAAGCGCAATTGAATCCGGAGCATTCGGATCCTTAAAGGTTATCCCATTAGATAAATCAAACGAGGCAAGCAGACTCCAGGTCCCAGTCTTGCCCGTCGGACTCTTCCAGACCCGATAACCTTCAAAATCGTATTTCTTATAGTAGGGATCATAGTTCGGCGAAGAAGGATTGCTCACCACATCATAGTATGGGTCAGGCGTAGTCTCCGAAGAATTGTCCCAGACCAGCGTAATCTTTGCATCACCCGGGACACAGGTCAATTTCGGCGGCGGTGGCGGACCAGGAAGTAACCAGTTCATATCATAAATGTACTGGACGGTTTTATCAAGTTTTGCGAGTGCAGTATCAGGCCTTTCTACAATTCCCCTGGGCCAGTAAGTCAACATTATACCAACAAGCACAATTGCCACTGAATCTGCCTCAAGGTCAAATGGTCCACTGCATTGTAAGAACCTCTGGTCATCAGGTTGAGGAGGCAAAGTATCATAAGGCGTATATTCGCCAGTCTTGAAGTTATAACCGGCGAGTGTCACATATCTTTCATTATCTTTATTAGGCTCAAGGTTCAATGTGAATCTCTTGAATGCAGTCATCCCCATCTGTGGAATCTCTGACGGGTCACGCCAATCCGGCGTTCCATCTGCATCTACATCCCATTGTGCTGGTGGAACATTCTGGGCATAATATGCACTATCTCTTTCATACTGATCAGGAATCCCATCGTTGTCTTTATCCTGACCTTCTTTTAAATCCCAAGGGCTCTGCAGATAATCAAATCCGATTGCACCTACATCATCCCAACCAGTTTCATCCGCAACCTGCCATTGATAACCAAGATTATCTACAATGAGTGTTTCACCAGCAACGACAAATGTATCACACACAATACCAGAGATTATATCATTCGCATTCGTTCCGGATTCATTGCCGATATCATTATCGGTACAGACACCGAAATAACAATTACTCAATTTCTTGCCACTAATATTCTTCAGTTCGTATCGCACAAAGATTATATCCCTTGTTGTGCTGAGGTTCCAGGCATAGACTGTTTGATATACTTCCAGACCGATTGGTCTTGTATCACCGGGCATATGATTATTTATATCAAGGTCATTATAGGCACACCAGGAATCCTGATGGGATTTTGGAACTTGCGGTGCCATAGGAAATATATCGGCTGGAGGTGGCCAGGGAGATGGATACATAAATATTATCGCATTAGGGTCTCCGGATGACATATCTTTCAATCCAGGCGTATATTCAGCCTCTCCACCGTGTGGACCATAACCAATGGTAACAAGTGTATCAGTGCCATCTATCGTGCCAAACCATGAACCGGCACCAAAGATATAAGTGTGTCCACTACCTTTGGGCCAGAATAAACCAGAATTACCGGCCTTGGTTTGACCAAATTTACCATAATTGGAGATACACATCTCCACATTATTTATGTCATGCTTTTTTATTTCGAATGGACGGTATTGTGGTGCAGGGGTTGCAGTCCTGCAAAAACCTATTACCGCAATAAGCAGGGTTAATGCTAATATCCTTTTCATCTTGGCCTCCTGTTAAAATCCTAAACTTACACCGAGTTGAACCCTGAATGGACCATTGTAATAAGTCGGGTCGCGATAGTAATCGTTGCGTGCTGCAATATATGCCTTCTTTTGCTCAGGCGGAGTAACTATTCCATCGTGATTATAATCTGTCTGTGGCGAATAGCGGGTCGATGCAATAGTGATATAACCGAATTGTGTAATTGTTGGTTCTGGGTCACCATGATTATCAGGCTCACCAGTCGTGGGATAAACATTATTCACTTGTTTTGTATTAAATAAGTTTCTTACCAAAGCGCTGATATTAAGTTTTACCGGTCCAATCTTTATCGGCCTGCTCGCATTCAGATCAACATTCCAGTATCCCGGCATTCTTGCCGAATTCTCATCACCAGTTTTATTACCCTTAAGGTCCTGTGGAGTATATGGCTGTCCTGAATGGAATGAGAATACAAGGGAAGAGCTGAAACCTTGCAATGGGATGAAAACGAAATCTTCGGGTAGAGAAAGGTCAAAATTTGCATTGACAATATTTCTTTCATCAAAGTCAAGCCAGTAATCAATCACCGGTGGCTGAAGTGGTAAGCCAGTGATCGGGTCATTTCCACCATAATAGAAATCATAATAGAATTCACCTGCATAAGAAGCAGTTCCCTTGGCAAATTGAAGGGTATAACTCAAACCCATTGCCCACATATTTGACATTGTCTTCTGGAGGCTTATTTCAAACCCTTTGATATTTCCATAGTCAACATTAAAGAACTGGAAATAAGGCATTGGCAATGCAATCACCTGACGAATCTGGGAAAGGTCATAGACATCCTTGAAATAGGCAGTGAACCCCATTACAACATCCTGGGTAAACTGGTTCTCAATACCAACTTCATACTGGACTGTCTTCTGCGGTTTCAAAAATATATTTCCCACAATGGTATTTCCACGAGTGAGTGCAATCCTAATAACCGCGGTATCAGTCGTCCCGTACATATCATCAAGTGCTGGTAACTGGAAATAATGACCATAATTGAAACGGAATTTCATCCTTTCAGTTACCGGGAGTGAGAAACCGAGTCTCGGTGAAAACTTATAATTCTTTTCAGCCTCAACAAGTGTATCATTCCTTGGATTATTGGGCTCTTTATAAGTAACACTCTTGGGGTCAAAATAGTCAAATCTCAAACCAACCCTTGCGATGAGTCCTTCAAAATCCATTTTATCCTGGACATAAGCGGCTAATTTATAAGGAGTCCGCTCATAATAATCCCAGAATGGGTTGGTAACCCAGGGGAGGTTGTTGTCGTAGTATTTTAGATTATACTGGATATAATCAATTCCGGTCTTAAATTCATGGATTTTGCCAACCGCATGGGAAATATCAAAACGTGCCTGGATATCGTCATTTTGCCAGTATCTCCATACACGATAATCCCCATAGGTATAATACAGACCTTCAATGCCGTAGGGGTTATATCTCAATGCCTGAACATCGCGATTGGTATATTCGGTATGGTATTGCATTACACTATCAACTATCACATCCTTTGGTGGTAATTGGTCTTTAGTAAGATACTCAATCACATGTTCTGCCTTCATACGATAATCATTGAACCATTTTTGATTATTCTCTTCTTCCCACTCATAATCCCTTGTTCCATAGACACGGTCATAATGTGTCAAGCCAGCTTTTAATGAGAGAAGTGTCTGGGCACTGAACATATAATTTAGCGTTGTTGAAAGAATGTAATTCTTCGTCCGGCTCATTGGTCTTCTCTGGAAATATTTCAAACTTCCAGAAGACCAGGTCACATACTGATCCCGAGAATTGAATCCGCTGAGAGTAACCTTTCCTTTATTGTTAGGCATTCCATAGGAAAATCTTGCCTGGGCACGATAGGTATTTCTCGGTGACGGAACTTTATACAACGCTTCCCTATAGGCATCGGTTAAAGTCAACTCACCTGATAAAAAGTATCTCAATCTTTGAACCGCAGGTACAGGTCCACCAAGTGATAAATCATAGAAGTTATAACCGAAATTCAATTTATCTTTAAGATTATCTACAAAGAAGACCTCATCAGTAAGATAGCGGAAACTGCCTGAAGGCTTTGTCCCACCTTCTTTCGTAACAATGTTGATAACACCGCTGAGTGCATCTCCATATTCTGCATCAAAACCACCGCTGACAACCGTAACTTCTTCTACCGCTGAGGCGTTTATCTGGGTTGATTGGGCACCGGTATGAGGAACCCTTGTCTGTATACCATCAACATAATATGTGACTTCGTCAGTTCTACCGCCACGAATATGAGTTCCCAGATTGGATGTTGAAACACCAGCCTGCAGTGTAACCACCTGATTGATTGTAGTAACAGGTAAACGAGATATATCCTTGGAAGTAACTGAATGACCACTCTGGGTCTGTGAAACTACAATCGGTGGTCTTTCAGCAACAACCGTAACTTTTTCAACCTCAATAACCGTCGGTTTCAAACGGAAATTCAATGTCGTGGTCTGGTCAGCATTGACAATCACCTGAGCATATGTAAATGGGTCATAACCAAGATAAGATGCGGTAACGCTGTATGTTCCTGCTGGCACATACAGAATTACAAATTCACCCTTTTCATCAGTAGCAGCACCAAGTTCTGTTCCTTCAACAATGACATCAGCACCGATCAATGCTTCGCCGGTCTCAGCGTCTCTTACCCTGCCGGTGATCTTGCCGTATTCGGCACCGAACAACAATGCACCGACAAGGATTAACGCCCAAAGTTTCTTCATCGTACACCTCCTTACTTAACCCTTACGGGTATGAGCCAGAATCTTGCTAACAGTGGGCTGGCAGGTTTCACATAATAAAAACCATCGTTAACAATTACCTCAAAAATAAGATTCTTTACTCCGGAACCCGTAATTTGAATTTTTCCTGAACCGCTTGGAAGATGAACTTTCTTGCCATCCTGAACCGCAAAGAAACTGCAGAGATCACTTGTAATTGTGCCGCCGAGTACAATGGTTATTGTTAATGAATCTCCATTATCATATTCCAAGAGTGAATCAATATGGCAAAAACGATTCATTGCATGATGTTGATAAATTGTATCAACATTAGACGCCCAGATTGTATCAATCCGTCCGGTATTCATAGAAGAAACTATTACCTGACTGATATAAGGAATGCTTGCACCACGATTGGGCAAACCATAATTACCATAGGATATTCTTTTTAACTTCCATTCTCTCGGTTCTTTCACCTTCCAGACGGAATCGCCTAATTCTTCATTCCATACCTTCTCTTTTACTGGCTCAACGTATAGATGGCGCAATCCTTCAACAGTTATTGTATCGTAAGAATAATAACCACCACCAGTCTCAACTATTACTGTATCAAGTTTCTTAACTGTGTCACCCTGCCAGAAATAATAACCTTTGTATAATAGGTCATAATGGACCTCCCGTATTACATTAAATGTATCATAAAGATACGCAGTACAGGTTGTATCTTTCGTGTACCAGAGGTCCTTAAAACGGGAACTTGAAGCAACATTATCACGTAGACTATCAACATGCTGCTTTACAATAACTGATTCACCTTTGAAATAAGAATCAGAGACTGGGAAAGAGACTGGATCAAGAGTAACAGGAATGTAAGTATTTACGAAAATATCGTCAGTCTTAAGGAACTCAGGATAACCATTAAGCAATGTGTTAATAAGTGAATCATCTTCGGGTGTCCCATTGTAAAATTCCTCTGGTGGTTCATTTCCACAACTTATAAATATCAATCCAACGATTGCCAATAGGCTTAGCCAATTCAACCTTTTCATTTATTCCTCCTTTGTTTATATATATAAATTATTAGAGCGTGGTATTTGTTTTTTATTATCACCCCCTTTCAATTCTTCATATTATTAATATTATATTCAGAATATTAAAATTGTCAAGCTTACTGCAATTTAAAATCAAACGGTATGTTAACTCTAACTCGCACAAACATATCCCTTTGTTTTGCCGGGGTAAATTTCGCCCTTCTTGCAGCAGCAATTGCTGCCTCATCAAGCATCGGATTACCACTTGATTTAAATATCTTTGCTTCCATCACACTGCCATCTGTATCTACAATCGCCTCAACAATCGCTTTTCCTTCAATTCCTGCCTTTCGCGCAAGTTCAGGATAATCAGGTTTTGGAATTGAAATTGGTTTGGGTTTCACTTCTACTTTTGCATAAGGAATGACTTCTATCTCCGGACCTGTAGGTTGGGTTCTGATTATATCTTCCCTGAATTCGGTTGCAGCAATTGTTTCCACTGCCTCTTCGGCAACTTCTGTTGCCGCTGCAGCAACTGCGACCTTGGGTCTTTCCACCGGTGGTGGTTCTTCATATTTTTCTATCTCCGCAGAAATCTGCTCCACCATTGTTACAATTTCCTTCCTCAATTTGTATGGTTCAACCTCTGCGTATGGAACAAAAAGAAATAATAGTATCAAAATGATTATCCCAAGCAACATTCCAGTCCGGAAATAAACCCCATACATTAATTTATGGTCGCGCATTTTAACCTCCAAATTCCGTGGCGAATGTAATCTTAAATGCCCTTGCCTCTTTCAACTGATCAAGAACCACATCAACTGTCCCATAATCAATATCTTCATGAATATTCAGAATAGTCACGAGTTCTGAATTTTCCGCTATCTTGGGTGCAATCCTCGTACTCACCCTTTCCTTGGGAACCAGGCTGTCATCAATGAATACCCGGCCATTATTATCAATAAAAATATGGGTAATATTCCTACGGATTAATATCCGCTCCGTTGATTTTGCCTTGGGTAGAGTAAGTTTTAAATTAAGGGTTGTAGCACGGAAGACTGTAGTAACCATAAAGAAGAGAATCAAAAGAAATGCAACATCAGCAGTTGAAGCAGTAGGAATCTCTGGGGTTCTTGTAAATCTTCTAATTATACTCTTACGCATTATTCCTCACTCGTTGGGATTAA
Source organism: Caldifarciminota bacterium (assembly GCA_039802265.1). Taxonomy (GTDB): domain Bacteria; phylum Hydrothermota; class Tepidihabitantia; order SM23-42; family JAOAFX01; genus JBDRWI01. The sequence goes on from JBDRWI010000063.1 coordinate 6,760, forward strand.
ACTAATTTTGTTTGCCCTCAATTCCCTGCCATCCTGAGTGACAACCCGGCATAATTTTATCTGGTCAAGAACCGCAATCATTGCCTGATACCTTGCATCCTTGCTTGTCTTCAGTGAAACAACCAACAGTGTATCCCTTTCTAACAATTTCTCTTCCACAATTCTCCGCACTTCTGAATAATTTTGTGGTAAAATGTCTAAACCATCGTACCCCGAAGCCTTGAGTCTGAGTGCACCCTCAGGATTTATCAGAATTGAAACAACATTCTCAGGTTTTACCTTCGTCTCCTGCTGTGATTTTTCGGGAAGAAGCATCTTTATTCCCTTTTCTCTTGTAAAGACTGTGGTAGTCATAAAGAATATAATTATCAAAAAGGCAATGTCACCCATTGAGGCAGTAGGAATATTGGGAATGATTTTTTTCTTCTGCCTTAACTCCATCTATTTTTTCCTTTTCTGATAATGCTCAAGTAAATAATCAATCAAACCTGCAGCAACTTCCTCCATATCTTTTGTATAGCCATCAACCTTGCCTGAGAATAAAATATGGAGAATTGCCAGGGGTGTTGCTATCAAAAGACCCCATTTTGTCGTAATCAATGCCTCAGAGATACCACTGGCAACGATTGTCGGTTCAACTTCTCCCGCAGCAGCAATCGCTGCAAATGCACGGATCATTCCGGTGACCGTTCCCAAGAATCCCAAAAATGGTGCAACAGTTGTCAAACCGGCAAGGAGCGCCATTCCCCGGTCAAGGAATCCAAGTTCAACTGCTGCTGCCCGCGCCGCAACCTCTTCCATTGCATCCTTACCTTTATCTGCCTTTTCAAGAATTGCCTTTGCAATTTTTGCTGCAGGTGATGATGTCTGATCACATAAAGCAATTCCTGCATCAACACCCTGGGCATCAATGGTAGAAATGAGTTTTTCCATAAAACTCTTTGGATTTAATCTTATCTTAAACAACAAAGAAAATAACCTTTCAATAATAATCGCCAAACCCAGGATGATGCAGATCAACAAAAGCCACATCACGCTTCCACCTATTGCAAATTCTTTAACCATATAATTAGCCTCCTTTCTATACCTTACATTATAATGAAAATGTCACTAATGTCAAGAGTCATTTAGAACTTGCCGAGTAATAAAGAACCCCACCAATTAGTGGGAAAAGACCCGCACCAAGGAAAAGGAAGCTCTCATATCTTGCGAGTCTAAGAGAACCGATGATTAAATCAAACAAATCACCCGGTCCTGCAACACTTAAAAGTGGGAAATAGAAAATCATTCTGTAGATATGGAATCCTGCTACCGCAATCAGGAATATACTTCCGATTATCGGAAAAATCCATATCCCCTTACCGCCGATAAGAGTTAAAAGCCTTTTTAGAATAATCCCAAAAATTATCAATGAAACAATGGCAAGAAGAATTGCCACCATAAAGATTATTTCTGCAATTATGTCAGGCCTCATAGAACCTCCTGATATTTTTCATTACTTACCCTTGGTGACGCCGTAAAACCTTAAATTTGCCACAAGCGAGAGAATACCAGAAAGAAAAAACAGTCCATAAGCAAGGTAATTAACCCCACCTTTAGGCAACATCATTTTGCCGCCAATTCCGCAGAATATCAATTGGATTAAAGCAAATATAAGAATGCCGGTAGGCGCAAAAACCATAAACTGCCAGTTTGTCTTTTCACCAAGAACTATTTCATACCTTCGGGCAATTATTCCTAAGAATATAAATGCGAGCCATAATAATAGTGCACCCAGCACGAGAATATAATTAGGGATTACTGCCAGGGATTGATAGGTAGATTTTTCAATCCCGAATGGTGCAGTAAATAAAACAAATTCCATAAAACCTCCTATTTTAATTTTGCAAGTAATTTATTGGTTAAATCTTTTCCCTTTGTTGGTCCGATAATCATTCCTGCAGCCTTGCCCAGGGCGAAAATAAATCTTCTAATATCTTCTTCGTAGAGTTCTTCTGCTTTTATCCTCTGTGCCTTGAGTTGGTTTTGGAATACCCTATCAGCAAAATCACCGAGATAATCCTGAACGATTGATTTCAACTGGTCAAGAAATTCTGGTCCGAATTTTTCTTTTGGTTTTTCTTCCTCAACACCTTCAGCCTTTTTATGTGCTCTTATCTCTTTTATTGCATTGTAGATACTATCCAGCACATCTTTCTGGCTTGTAGCATAAATATGCCCTATAAGATCACCTTCTCCAATATCAAATAGTAGGCTCTGATTACTACCTACTATTTCTAAAGTATCAATCTTTATCCCACCCAATGCATTAATTGTTTCAAAGACTACGGTTGCGGTCTGGGAAAATTTTTGTTTTTGTTTCTCACCTGTCTTTGAAGTTGTTGTTTCCCCATCCTTTTGCGTAATAAAAGGTAACCCCAGACCACGGTCTTCTATTTTATTTAATAATTCATCCACCTCTTACCTCCTATGTTTGTTTCATCTTTTCAATAACCGCCTGTACCTTCACCCTTGCCTGCGAAGAACCCATTTCCTCCACGGCTTTTTTAACAAGAAAATCTATGAGAGTTCTTAGTATTTGTACAATGTCATCCTCTTTTTCAGAAGGCGGGGTCTGTTTGAATCCCATTTTATCCCCGATAATTCCGACCATTGGAAGAATATCCGTGGCAAGAATGCCAAGCCCCTGATTGAGAATTTCAATCCAATGCGCTTTTTTCCCACCGCTTCCAAACTCTTCAATTAAAAGATTGATTTGCATCAACTTTGAACTAATACTTCTCGGCAGTTGTGTCTCTACCTTCGGCGGAGGTGGAGGTGGTGGTTTTATTTCCTCAACCACCTTCTCCTCAATTTTTTCCTCAATAATCTTTTCTGCGGGTTTTTCTTCTTTTATTTCTTCTTTTATTTCTTTTGGTGCAATGAGCTGCTCCTGCACCCGTTGAATAAATTCTTTAGGATCCTGCTCTCTTTCTACCTCTATCCCAATATACTTGCCGTTGTGCAGAAAGATAATCAACCGATTTGCCCCATAACACAACGAAACAAAATTTATCTCTCCGAGATTGAGGGTATTCTTTATAACCTCTGCTGCCGAGGAGAAGAATGCCGTGAGATCACCGAGCGGTGAAGTAGATGAGCCCTTCACCTCTTCAATTGAGCCATCCTCGGCATTGACTACAGCATAGTTTATGATTCCGGCAATCTTATCCAGTACATCCATTACCCGCTCCTTTCTATTTCAATTCTGTACTCAATTCTTCAATTTTTTTCTTGAATAACAACTTTCCATAGATCTGTGGACCTTCAGACCGGACGAATTCATCAAAACCTTTTCTGAATTTATCAATCTGCTCTTGGGACAATGGATTTTGAACCGATATCTCAAAAGTTTCTTCATTCACATTTATTGAGGCACCGAGGATTTGATTTTCCGGATTTAACTCTGACCATCTTCTAAACCAGTTTAGACCATTTCTTCCAAAAACCCTGAAGAAGGCATTAAAATATTTTAACAATCCCGCCATCAATCTCTCTGCTTCTTTAGGGTCATAAATCAAACCCTGCTCTTTAAGCCAGACTATTGTCTTTATGGTCTCATAACCACCGAGTTTGGATTGTGCGATTATTTCATTTATTGTCCTTTTACCATCAACCATTGCCAGAACCTGCCAGTCGGTGCGGCGCAACGCAACGGCAGAAGGCAGTTCCTTTGTTGATTTTGCCAGAACTGCATCCCTCGGTGGCAATCGGTCTTTTATTGTTTCAAACTCAACCCGCCGTCGTTCAATATTTTCATTTAATTTGCCAACATCTTCGGAAATAGTCTGCTCTGTTGCCTTAACCCCCGATTCAAAAACACCTTTTTCAAGATGGACAAGAGAAAGGTTTAGCAATGAATCAAAACCCTTCTCTGTTCCATCTGTGGCATGAATAATATGCCCATCCCTTAAATATACTTCACCATTTAATTCACCATTTACCCTTACCACGCCGGTCTTTTTCAGTTGTACAAGAAATTGTAATACATCGGATAGATTGAACTCCTTTAAATTTATCTCAAGATCTGCCATTAAATCACTCCCAACCAGTTATGCAAAAGGAAATAAACCCTGCCAATAAATAAAGATACACGCGCCATGATTGTATATCCAAAAGATGCGCCAAACGATATCATCATAAACCATATGCCGATCTTCGCACCAATGCCAAGTGCTCCTTTATGCTCTTTTGAAAAGTAGAAATAGGTAAGGGTAAAAATAACCCCGCCAATAATCAAAATGTTTGATATTACATTAAAAACAGGAATACCCTTTAGCGGCAGAAATGTCGCCTGTAATTGAGGAAAGATATCGCCCTGAACAATCTGAGTAATAGAAACCGCCATTGCAATACCCATAGTAAATGTCAGGGGGATACGTATCATCCATGAAATTTTTGGAATGAGTGGTGCAAACATCAAAAGTCCGATAAAAATTGGAAATATGTTATACCATTGCCCTTTTGTAAAAAAGGGCTCAAATAGATTGGGCCAGGCAAAATCATACCAGAGCACAACCGCCCAATAACCAGCAGAGACACCAACAAATATATTTTCGGCAATTTTATAGAATGGATTATCTTTATAAAGAAACGAATAAATCGCAAGTGTTAAGAGTGCAGCAATCCATATTCCAATTGCATTGATCATTTTTTCCTCCTCTGATATAACAGTATCACGTTGCCAAGCACAATAAAACCTACAAGGAGCAGGTGTACAATTGATTGAGAATCCATACCCCTTAGTCCTCTTCCTTTTCTATCAACAAGTGTCTCATACTCGGCTGCACCTTTCAATCCACCTAAAAGTCCGGTCAATTGTCCAGAGCTCAAATAAGGATATTGCTGTGGTGCCATAATTGCAGTGGTGGCACCGCAGATTGTTACGCCGTACCGCGCATGGAAATATAATATCCAGTGTAGTATACCCGGGTCACCAGCCGAAAATGTCATAACCATTGATAAATCCTTCGCTGATTTCACTCTCCTCCCCAACGGAAGTGAATCTATCGGAGTTCCCTGATAATCAACCTTTATCACATCAGAAAAATTCCTACCCAAACTCAATAGCATTACTGCTCCACCAGGACGATAGCCAACATTGATATAATCTTCACCATATCTTTTGTTATAAGATTGTGCAATTTTATTTAACGCAATATTACCCAGTTCGCTACCCGCGGGCCAGAGACCCATCATATATATTTTTAAATTTCTACGAAAACAATGCTCAATAAATGCCTCGGTCGCAGGGTATAATTCTGCCTCACTGCCCGGGTCATAATCAGTTGAGATAAGCACAATTGAACCCGGAGGTAGAGATTCAACTTTATTATAAACATTCTTTACTGGCTTTGTAATATCCACCGGTAAATTTAAAGGCACAACCATTGGGATAATAACTGCCAATGCAACGAGTAGAAATATGATTCGACGGTCAAGATGAGCGAGGTGGTCAAATATTTTCATAAAATGCCATCCGTAAATTCGTCTGACGTCTATCGGTTGCGAAAAGCGAAACGGCTTCGCTTAACGAATTACAACTAACTTTCAACGAAACGCATTTCGCAACCGTAGGA
>JBDRWI010000064.1:0-12311 GCA_039802265.1 Caldifarciminota bacterium
TCATTTTCTATAGAATGTATCAAATGATGTAGCACCCTGCCACCTTCACACATACCTGAAGCAGATATAATAATCATTGGGCCTGTTTTCTCATTCAATTTTTTTGAACCTTCCTGGTCTTTTATGTATGTGATGCCCGGAAAATCAAATGGTTCTTCTTTAAGAAACTTTTCATAGGTCTCTTTATCAAAACACTCTGGATGTCTTGAAAAGACTTCGGTCACACTCGTTGCCAGTGGACTGTCCACATATATGGGAATATTTTTTAATACGCCTTGTTGGTACAATCTTTTTAGCATCGTAACCAGAACCTGGGTTCTTTCCACTGCAAATGCCGGAATGATTATTTTACTCTTTTTTTGTTTACCTTCAAGGATTATATCTTTTAATTCAGTGGTCATCTGTTCAAATGAACTATGGACCCTGCTTCCATAGGTAGATTCAAGTATTAGATAATCAATATCCCGGGGAATCTCTGGGTCTTTGATTATCGGCATATTCTTCCTTCCCAGATCACCGCTGAAAAGAATCCGCTTCCCATCAAACTCAATCAAAACTTGTGCGGAACCAAGGATATGTCCTGCATCATAAAATGTTATAGATACACCATCAATCGGTTCAAATTCATTATTGTAGTTAATTGCTTTAAAATATCTTAATGACTCTTCTGCATCTTCTACTGTGTAAAGTGGTTCTTTTGTTGGCAAACCTGCCTTGCGTTGTTTTTTATTAAAGTATGCAATATCGTTCTCCTGGAGATGGGCAGAGTCAAGCAGCAAAAGTTCTGCAATATCTTTTGTTGCTGGTGTGCAATAGATTTCTCCATTAAAATTCTTTTTCACAAGTGTCGGTAGATTGCCTGAATGGTCAAGGTGCGCATGGGAAAGCAGAACACATCTTATTTCTTTCGGTTTAAAGGGAAATGTGCGATTTATCCTTTCTGCCTCAGCCCGGTGCCCCTGATAAAGTCCGCATTCTATCAAGAATTTCTGCTTTTTATACTCAAATAGATGCATTGAACCGGTTACGGTCCTTGTTGCACCAATGAATGTTATTTCCATAAAAAAATAATAATCAAAAATTTCAAAAGGTCAACATCCTGGGTAAATTTGTGAGGTAAAGAATAAAAAAGTTCAGAAATAAGCCATACGCAGGCTAAAGACCGAGGCTACCAAACAGGGAATTTATATGGACAATAAATTTCCTGTTACTCTTTTTAATTTGTTTCCTTCTTATTTTAATAGTAATGCCTTTTCTACTTGAGTGAAATTTTCGGTTTGCAATTGGATGAAATAAATCCCCGCAGGCAATCGGCGACCGAAATTATCAGTGCCATCCCAGATGATTTGGTCTGATTGTCTGATGGTCTCATGGTCCCATTGTCTAACTACTCTCCCGGTTGCATCGTAAATATGCAAAGTAGCGAGTAGCGAGTACCGAGTAGCGAGATTGGAATTTATTTCGGATTTCGAATTTGGGATTTCGAATTTAATTGTAAGGCGATTCCTGGATGGATTGGGCATTAGGGATATACCTAACTGGCCGAAGGTCAATGCCTGCTCGTTTTCTTCGATACCAACCTGTTGAATACAACCGAAGAAGTGCATAATGCTATCCAATAAAATTGCACGCCTGGAAACCCCACTGCCATCAGTCAATAACCCCAATTCAAATGATGTTCCAACTGTCCTGGAATTCCCAAATCCATAATTTGCTACACCACAGTCATAATTATTGTCCTGGTCACGGAAGATTAGGAATGCTCCACCACCGGAAGGACTTATGTGATCCATCAAATTGTTTTCTCCACTATAGTTAAAAACCATTCCGGCAGTAAATGTGCCCCATTGTCCGGCAACAGGCCCCATATCGTCAATACCATCAGCAGTGGCATTTATTCCAAATAGGGAACAGAAATTATAACCACCAATCATTGGGTCGTAGTACCAGACATCGCCTCCTTCAAGATAAACTTTTCCGTTTTGGAAGAGTAGGTAATTGTATAACTGTGTGGCTTCAGTGGTACCATTATATATTATATAGTTATTTGGCCATACTCCAAGACATACAAAAACTGATTGATAAAGAGTCAAATCACCTGTTAGGGTTGTTCCATAATCTCCTATGTAGCCGAGCGAGGTCAATATTGAATGCATATTCTGTCCGGGGGATGGCGTTGGTTCAGGATTCCATAAATAGTAATGTTTTCGTCCGAGCATCAAACTAAAATTTATGGTGGTGGAGTAAACTCCCGAGGTAATTAAAACCTGAAAGTTAATCATTGTTCCCTGTGGGGCATTGGAAGCAACCGTTACCGTAAATGGGTCAGAATTATTGTTTGCGGTTGCCATCGGTGGGACATTTCCAAAACTGCCATCTGCATCATTTATTGTTACATAAGGTGAGGTTTCTGTTAATACACCGATTACATTATTCGCTGTTGCGCTTCCTTCGTTTTTTATTGTGAGTATTAAATTTGCAGTCTCTCCGGGGTCCAATCTTCCGTTATTATTTCCTCCAACAACCGCCACTGACTGATAAACTATTACCGGCGCATAAACCATCAGAGAAAATTGAGATGTCCAGGTAGAATCTAAGTTGTCTTTGCAAACCAAGGTCAAGTTAATATTGTAACCGTTCGGACAATTATTTGCTACCTGTAAATCATATCCATTAGAACCGGTATATGCAGAATCACCGGGAACAATATTCCCGAACGATTTAATTGTATCAGAAATTGAGACATAGGATTCTGTTTCTCGCAATATCCCTATGACATTGCTTGCCTGAGCATTACCAAAGTTTTTTACCCATAGAGGTAGCTCAACAGATTCTCCCGGATTTAGGATTCCATCATTATTTCCGCCTGGTATCGGGTCGCTGATTGTATTCTTTAGATACATCACCATCGCATAATTGCTCATCAGAACCTGTATTGTTCCCTCAAAAGGATAGTAATTGGGGGCAGTAACTGTAATATCCATCGTTCCAGGCGATGTTGGAGCAACATTCAAAGTAACCGTTCCTGAGGTATTGGTATAACCATAGGCGTAGGTCTCGTTACCCTTTTGAAGACAAACAAGGGCATTGGAGATTGGAGTACCGTTATGCATTACAATTACATTCACATTTTGATTTCCGACTTGTAATACTGCTGGATATGAGACAGAGAGATTTGCTGGAACCTTTGTCCACAATGGTAATTCAGGGTCACCCAGGAGATTCAATTCATACAAACACCAACGGGTAAATGTATATTGATTTCCCCAATCTGCATAAGGAACCCAGGCATCTTTTGCAGCCGCAAGAACCTGCCCCATCTTATATAACCCACCCTGAAATATTTTTGCAAAATATGTAGTATCAAGACGCTCTGAAGGACCGGGGACATATTGACCATTAACAATAGCTCCCCAGCCATAGCGAGAGTTAAACATTACACCGAGCAAACCGCCACCAGTACGATTTATCAGGTGTTCAGCAAAACAATCACCACCGGGTGTCTCATCCCAGGCACCCGTGAAACAGGCAATGGAAATAGCAATGCCCTGTTTATTACCATTAGTTAGTCCATCCGCATCGCTGGATGTTAGATAGGGTGGGAAAATACCACCTTGGTGCATATAGATTCCATTTTCGTTGCCATGCCCCTCCCAGGCTCCCATACCATAACCAACATTCATTGAATCAATCATTCTTTGTCTTGATAAAGTTCCATTTCGTTCATATAACTTTGCGTCAAACCAGGGTGGTGTTGTTGTTATTCTTGCAATTGAATCTTGCATTGGTCTTTCGTCATAACTTGGCCACAAAATTGCTGTAGGTAAAAGCATCTTCGTTAGATAACTTGTTGGTGGATTTTTTTCATAAGTCAATATTTTATATACGAAATTCTGGACCTGGGAAATTGTATAAACTGATGCCCTTCCTACATAGACATCGCTGTACATATCAGCATTATCCGTAATTTCGCCATAAGTGTGATTGCCGTTGGCATCCCAGCTTCCGCTTAAACCGGCAAAATATAAATCACAGGGAATGCTGTCTTCATCATAGTAACACCATGCATATGAGGTAGTATACCAACAACTCCTTTCAGGAACAAGGTTCTGACCCGAGGTCTTATGATCTGCAGAACCACCAAGCAAGACCCAGATGGTGCCCCAGGTATTTTTCGCATCAATGATAAAATTTCGTAACTTCTCTGGCAAATCATATCCAGAGTAAGTGTTACCGATCCATGAGATCTGTACTACTTTTGTCGGTATACCCTTTTTGGTCTTCCAATCAGCAAGACGCTGGAAAATTGTATCAAAGGCAATTGCGCCACTGATGATTACATACTTATAGTCACCGGAGGGTAATATCCGAGAAGGCGACTTTCCATTGACATGGGGTGCAAAAATATCAACCATCTCGGGATTGGCAACAAAAGTGCGCACATCTTCGCCAAAAATTCTTTGTTGCTCAGCTGTAGGAACTGTATTATCAACTCGGTTTTCAAAATATTTTAACCTATAGGTTAGCCGGGTCAAAAGTCTAAGTCTGCCATCAAGGGGAATGTATTCTACGGGGTTTATTTCGATGTGGGCAATTTGGTAGCCACAGAGGGAACCGACACCGATAAGTTTTAATTTTGCGTTCGGATAGATTCTGTTTGAATTATAAATCTCTTTTTTAGGTTCAAAAAATTTTGGAATAAAGACTTTGTTTGGCATCGGTAGAGGAACATCTGGCTGATATGGATATATTTTGTAGTTTCCCTTCAACTCAATTACTTCTTCAGAAACAATCTCTACACTTGCTGGAACGGCACCAGCAGGTATCAAAACTGCCTGTATCAATTTTGGTAGTCTTGGTTCGCCCGGTTGATTTGCGATTGCAATACAGCCTTTTAACTCAATCACATCATAGTCCTGTATCCTGGTTATGACTAAATCATCTGGTAAGAATTCTACATTCTGTATTATTTCACCAGCCCAGAAAATATTCATCGACACAAACGTAAAAAAAACAATTATCTGCCTCATTTTTTACTCCTATTTATATTTTTTGGACTTTCAAGAATTTTAATAAACTTATTTTTGTAATTTGTCAATCCGATTATCTTCCAAAGAATCAGTTCCTCATTTTCATTGGAAACAGATTTTTTTCAATATTACACTAAAATTAAATTACTTTATTTTGATTACCTTTTTACTTACCTGCTTTGTGCCTAAACTCATTTCTACAAAATAAATCCCGGCCGGCAATCGGCGACCGAGATTATCAGTGCCATCCCACAGAATTGATGATTGGTAATCGGTTAAATGGTTAAATTGTTTTACCAGTCGGCCGGTTATATCATAGATTGCAAGACCAAAGCCTTGCCCTACATTTTCTGCATAGTGCATAGTACTTAGTGCATAGTGGAACACGCATTGATTCCTGAACGGATTAGGAAAGACCCAAAGTTTCAGATTATCATTTTCAAACTGGGGATTTGATATTTCAGTGATTTCGGTCAACTCAAAATATTTCACCTCAGCCCGGATGTTGAAGTTATAACAGGTTCCATTATCCAGTGCCTCTTCCCAGTCATTACCATTAAGTGAAACATAGGAGCGGTGTGCGGACCAGTTTCCATTGTCAACGCCAATTGGATAATAGGCATTTTCAGTGTAGACAACCAACCATAGGTCTCTTTTCTGTTCTATTGCCAACGGCGAAGCAAGTTCAATGTAATTCCAGCAGTGGTGGGAGATTCCTGATTGAGAGTAAATGATGTTTTTGGGCATCAAATATTCATCTGTATCATAGATATAAATTTGATAATTAAATTCATGATTAAAGAATGCCAAAATCCCGGTCAGAGTGCAGGGCTGGGCAAAAGAAAATCGCACACCTGCATAAAATGGCGGCTCATCCGGATAACCCCAGAATGAATAGGGAGCACCGTCGTATTTTATTGTATCAATGAATGTCCAGTTATTAATTCCACCGTATATCCCCATTGAATCATTATACATATACCCTTTAAGATATTCATCCCATTTAGTAAATTCACATACCTCAAGATTGGAGTAGGAATTATCATAATACGATGGCTTTGTAGGATGGTATATTGAGATTCCGTAGGCATTCGCATAATTATTATTGCTCGCCTTTACCACATCATTGACACTATTCATAACCATATCCGCAGTGTTCTTCAAATAGTCAGGCACATTTGCCAGTTTTATTCTTCGGGCAAAGTCATAAAGGTCAATGTGGTAATATTCATAAAAATTCTGAGTTGCTGAGCGGACGGAATTTATAGTGTTGGTGTAGCCCTGGTCTTTTGCCCGCATCAGTTCAAGGGCAAATGTGTCAATGCTGTGGTTGAGGGTGTTAATTATTGATAGGTCAACAGCCGAGAGGGTAGGTTGTTCAGTACTACTTACTATGCTCGTTGCCAGTTCCACCGCATTCATTGAAGAATTGGTGACGAGGTCGTCAAGGAATCCGGTATAATACCAGCCATCAGCCGGTTCGGTCTCTTCTGAACCAACCATACAGGTTGCATAGGGAGACGCATTTACCATTACTTCCCACATCTGCATAAGACAGGCATCAAAACCCAACACATCCACATGACCGATTTGAAAGAGTGCCTGTTTCAATTCACCCCGGGATACCGAGATTTCGTTCCCGCTTGATTCGTCATAGGAAACTCCCCTTACGGGTACCATGGAATCTCCTATTCCCCGCCAGCCATCGCCATGATTCCAGATTATAAGTAAATAATGATTTGCCGGAAAGTTATTCATTGCCCATAGTGCGAAATTTGAAAGTGTGGTTGGGTCACCCATATCCACTTCACCCAGGTCTTCAAGTAACTGGGAATTTATTGTGTTGATGTCATTATCATGAATAACATAATACCTTCTACAGGTCGTCCAGTCGCCATTTGAATTGTTATAGCCAATAGCCCGGTCAATCTGGACAACAATATTAACATCTGGTGAAGAGCCAACAACCTCCATCTCATTGAAGTCTTTAATTCCATAGGTCTCAAGATTGTTGTCGGCATTTAGATAGACCATCACGGTCCACTGAGTACCAAGTAAGAAAAGCAATAGTTCCATCATATTGCCCTCCTAAGATAATGATGGGCTCTGGCTCCAAAAGGGCCAGAGCCCATCATATGGATAAGAAAAATGATTGTCTAGCGCACCCAAGGGCGAATTCATTTCATCAATATCACCTTCTCAGTCTGCTCAAAATCTCCACTCTGGAATTTGACAAAATAGATTCCAGCAGAAACCTTACGACCAGAATTGTCGTCACCATTCCAGCTCACCTGGTTAAATGGTTGAATTGTTAAATTGTTAAATTGTTTTACCAACCTGCCGGTGGCATCGTAAATACAAATAGTAGGCACTCTGTTATTTGGTGCATAGTCCTTACTGCTTAGTGCATACTGAATCACAAGGTGATTCTGAAATGGATTGGGATAGACCCGAAGTGTAGGATTTTGAAGTTCTGATTTCGGGCTTGCGGTCTCGGTGATGCCATAACCCCAGCCGAGGTTCTGGACCATAAAGTTAAGAACATAAAATCCACCAGAGTCAGCAATAGCGTGATAGATATAAGGACTATATTCATAATAGTACTGCCAGAAGTTTAGTGTATCTGGCAGATAACCCATTGTTGCTTCAATCATCAATTCCTGACCGACTTTGAATTGATGGGTCATCTCAGCACCAATCGCAGCAGCCACTTGAAATGAAAAAGATGGGCCCCCAGGAATCTGGCCTGATAACTTGCCAACCAGATTGCCTTTTGAGTATAAAACATCCTCATGAACTTGGGTCTGGGCAAGATAGATATACCAGCCACCCTGGACGCCCTGGGTGATAGAATAGATGGGATGGTTCACAAAGAGAAGTTCCTCGGGTGGTATTGGATAACCATTGGGGTAAACATAACCCTGGGGATAGGTTGTCACATCTCCGGGTTGTTGAATTGGAAGCAATAATCCCTTTGGCAGATAGTCAATTGTATCTGCATAAGTGAGATAATTTTCAAGTGTCATGGGCATATTCCCTGATGCGATTGGTACCGCCATATTAATTGTATCTTGATGCAGTGTGTCACCTAACAGATTTCTCGGGTCTAAGATTTTATAGAAGAAGCCATTGTAGTAAGTCCGCGCGGCAATGACAATATTGTGGGGATAGTTGCTTGATATCTCATACCACGAACCCCAAGCAAAGGTCTGACTCTCTTTTAGATTTCGTTTGACTCCAGCCTCAATTGAAGCCTGAATGTTTGCCTCAAAAAGACCGCCCGGGAATTTTACACCATAGCCCATCGTAGTCTGGGCGGTGATCGCAATTGTAGCATTTAAATTTTGACTCTGCTGATACTCCTCTCCATATCTAATTGTACATTCACCCTCAATTATGCCATTATGATAGGGAGGGAGAGAAAGCACCAAACTTGGCCAGAGTTCAGAGGAACATAGATATGGGCCACCTGTAAAAACTACCTGGGCATTGTCACCATCCCAGTCCGGGGCAGCAATTCTAAATGCATTCTGCGTGGCACTGAGGTTGAATGTTCCCTCTAATCCATCATAATTGAAGACATCAACCTTTTCGTCATCCCTTAAAACTATGACTTCTTCGTATCTGTCGGTATCCTTGTTGCCGCACACGATGTCTATGTCTCCACGATGCCCAATATCGATTGTTTTTATCTCATAGAATGTGCTGTCATCAATATTGTACTCATAAAAATGGAGGGCATCGGTCCAGGGCCAGCCGTTTGTCTCAAGAATGACGAGTTCATCTTGAATATCATCCCTTAAATTGCCAGCAGAGAGCGCTATGTAAGAGCCGCGCTCCTTCGGATTCAAGGAGGTGGGGAAGGACTTTTCCTTTCCGGTTTCTTCAATTAAAACTATGTTCAAATTTGACTTTCCTGAAGTGAGGTAAATAACCTCATCGTATTTATCCTTATCAATATCACCGCAGCAGATATCGTAAATACCAGTTGAGATATAGACCGCCTTTAATCGGGTAATAGAGGATGTTGTCCACTTCCACCAGAAGATACTATCCGCGGATGCGGTAATAATTTCATATCCGGCATGGATTGAATCGTCAAAGTAATCACCAGATGTTACATACTCCATACCCGACCGGTTCAGATTAAAATTCTGCCCCTGCCACGAAGAACCATTCCACCAGCGCACATAAACTGAGTTTGAATAGACACCTATGACTTCATCATAACCTGAATGGTTAAGGTCGCCACTGGCGACATCGTAAGGAACTGCAGATAAACTCCAAGAAGTTTTATAAGAATTGGATTCCGGCTCATAGATGTCAAAGTAACCAGTCCCGGTATTATCAATTACAACTACTTCCTCATTGCTGATGAGCCTGAAGCGTTCGCCCAAGGGTTTTGCACCAAAAATAAGAATGGTTGGTACTAATATTGTTATTAGTAATAATAATTTTTTATTCTCCATAACTACTCCTTTTAAATGGTATATATGCAAAAACTGTGCCCAAATTTTCAAAAATTACCCAAAAAACTGATGAAATTTCATAAGATTTTTAATAACCATTCTGGGATTTTAAATCTATAAAAATATGGTAACTTTTTCCCCATTTTTTTGGTATTTTTTGAAAATCTTCTGATTTTTCAACAAATTTTACTGGTAAAATTTCCCCCATCACCTATTATTTTAACTCTTTGTCTCGGGTCGGTGAGTGCAACTGCCTATTGATTTTCAAATAAAATATTATAAAATAACTTGATGAAAGAATTGAGAAAACCAAAAGCAAGGGGATTGTCAAAAAAATTGCCAGAGAAGATTACCACAATGGATTATTTCAGTCTTCAACAAGAAATAATGTATTTTCACACTCTCTTGGATATTATTTATTCGCTCAACAATATCCATGAATATGAGCGACTTCTTGAATTTATTTTGGAAAAAAGTATTTCGCTTGTAAAAGGAGATAGGGGATTATTGATGCTTTATGACGAGACAGGACAGTTAGAGTTGAAGGGTTTGAAGAATATGAAAGAAGCGGATCTTAACACCGATGATTTTTATTTTTCCAAAGATATTATAAATCAAGTGCTTTCTTCGGGAAAGCCCTATTTTATGAGGAACATCTCGCATAAAAGGGGCCAAACGCTTAGTGATTCCCTTAATTCTATACCGAAGATGGTTGTTTGCCTTCCGTTTTCTATCAAGAATAGGACACTGGGAGTGATATATGTTGATGCTTATTCAGCAAGAGAAATTACCAATCTTGAAGAGAACATATTAAAGGTCTTTACTGCCCAGGCAGGGATTGCGATTGAGAGTTGTCGTTTGTATGAAGTAAATATTCGTGACCCGCTCACTGGACTTTATAATTATTCTTACCTGCGCCTCAGATTGAACGAAGAGATTGCACGGACATTAAGATATAAAAAAGAATGTCTATCTTTCGTAATTTTTGACCTTGATGATTTCAAGGTGATAAACGATTCTTATGGGTATCAATTTGCCAATACCATACTTATGAAGATTGGAGAAGTGATAAAAAAGGCAATAAGGACTTCTGATATTCCAGTGCGTTTTGGAGGTGACTCATTTGCCATTCTGATGCCTGAGACTGATATTTTTGGTGCAAAATCTGTGGCACAGAGATTGCAATCCGAGATTGCCAAAACTGAATTTAAACTTGGAAGTAAAACTGTTCCTGTAACCGCCACTTTCGGGGTTTCTACATTTCCTGCAGAGAGACTCAAGTGTGCTGAGAATATCCTTATTGAGGCAGAGAGTGTATTAAATATGGCACGCAAAAAAGGGCGCAATAATATTGTTTGTTTTGGTGGTGAGGTAAAGGAGAAAGAAGAGGAACTCGAAATAGTGGGGAGGTCAAAGGCAATCCAGGAGATAAAGAGATTGATAAACCGAATCGCCAGGACCGATACCACAGTCTTGATACTTGGTGAAACCGGTACCGGAAAAGAACTGGTTGCTCAACTCATTCATAAAAAAAGCTTGAGGCGGGATAAACCCTTGGTGGTGATCAACTGCGGGGCAATACCCGAAACACTATTAGAAAGTGAACTATTTGGTTATGAGAAGGGGGCGTTCACCGGTGCTTATACAAGACATATCGGGAAGTTTGAATCCGCACAGGGAGGGACATTATTTCTTGATGAGATCGGAGATCTTTCCTTGGGTCTTCAGGTAAAGATTTTACGGGCGATAGAGCATAAAGAGGTTGACCGGTTGGGTTCCCGATTCCCAATAAAGGTGGATGTGAGGGTTATTGCATCCTCTAACAAAGACCTATTAGAAGCTATAAAGAACGGTACCTTTCGTGAGGATTTGTATTATCGTCTTAGTGTCGCTACAATCTATATACCTCCATTGAGGGAAAGAATGGAAGATATTGAACCACTCAGTCGTTATTACCTTAATTCACTCAGTAAAAAGTATAGTCGCGCATTTAGAGGATTTACAAAAGAGGCGATGGAGGCGATGCATCATTACCGGTGGCCCGGTAATATTCGCGAACTCATTCATCGCATTGAAAGGGCAGTAGTAATGAGCACCAATCAATATCTTACGGTTAGTGACCTTGGGCTTGAGGATGTTATACCCAAGAAAGTTATGGGACTAAAAGAGGCAAGGAATGAAGCCGAGAAGATAACATTGACTGAAGCCCTCAATCGAAACAGATGGAACATCACCAAATCGGCACAGGAGCTTGGTATCAGTCGCAAAACCCTACGGGATTTAATTAAAAAACACGGCATTGCCAGGTCAGTTAAGATAACAAATTAAAAGTAGTTCTCCGCTCTCATTGTTGACATCTCACTAAATTTTGTTAAAATATAGAATGCGAAAGATTGCAATCTGCAATCAGAAAGGCGGGGTTGGTAAAACTGCCACAGCAGTTAATCTGACCGCGGGGATTTCACTTGCTGAGAGAAGAGTTCTGCTCGTTGATTTTGATCCCCAGTCCAATGCCACAAGTGGCATTGGAATTGACTACAAACAATTGAAGTTATCGGTATATGATTGTCTTTTTGAACCACAATTAATCAAGGAGGCTATAATCAGGACAAAATACCCATACTTATCAATTCTTCCTTCAACCCCGGATTTGGTTGGTGCTGAGATTGAATTGGTTGATAAAGAAAAAAGGGAACAAAAATTAAAGAATGTCCTTGATGTTGTAAATAATGAATATGACTATTGTATTATTGATTGTCCGCCATCGCTTGGACTTTTGACGCTGAATGCCCTCGTCGCCAGTGATGGTGTG
>JBDRWI010000065.1:0-12171 GCA_039802265.1 Caldifarciminota bacterium
TCATCGGTTATATTAATTGTATCAATCTTTGTTTCAAAACCGACAAAAGTTATTTCAATAATGTAATCACCGGGATTAATACCGGTTAGGAAAAATCTACCGGTTTCATTTGTGGCGGTACCGTTTAACTGTTTATGGTTTTTGTCATATATGATTACATTTGCCAATTCAATCGGCTGTTCAGTAGTTGCTTCCACAACAATGCCAATTATTTTTCCTGGGCCATTATTCAATCTCTCTTGGGCATATAAAACATACCCTGCAAAAAAAATCGCGATTGTAAAAAAAAGTAATTTTTTGACCATATAAATATGACGCAATAACGTATGTTAAAGTTTATTTATAGTGTGAAAAGTCATTTAGCCACTTCTTTGCCAGTTCGGCTTCATTTATTCTATTTGCCCTTATGAGATAATTGATATTGTTAATTAGCATTTTCTTTACTGCTTCAATATTGAATTTTAGGCGGGGATCATTTATAAATCTTGGATGATTAATCTCCAATCTGGAAAAATCAAAGGATACGGGTTGAATGTCCTTCGTAATAAGATAATTCAAACCATACGGAATGCGGTAATAATCAGGCTTCACAGAATTCAAATCATAGTCAGGGAAGGGGAGGGCAAAATATACTCCCGTTGTTTCTTTTATTTCTACAAATTTTTCCAGCATTTTTATATACTTTTGCTGTATGATGCGTGGATCATAAGGTTTATTGTATTCAAATTTATAAAGTTCAGTTAAATAATCGCTTATTTCTTGCTTGGCAGAGTTATAGAATTCAGGGTATTCATTTTTGAGATATTTTATATACCAAGTTCTTCTAAGGAGTTCCTTGTCAATTATTACAAGGTCTTTATAAAGATTCTTTACTTTACGCAAATAAATGGTGGGAGAATATATATCCCAGTATGAACAAATCAAAAGGCTGTTTTTTGGTAATTGGGAAATATGGGCAAGGGCGTAATCAAGTCCAAAGGTATTATCTCTTAAAGTACAGGCGGGATAATTCATTACCATAAATACTATTGGGAATAATATCAAAATGAACCATTTAACATATTTTTTGATTATATTGAGGCCATATCCACACACAATTAAAAGGGCAATAAACCCGGGGATATAATAGGATTCAATGTCAGGGATAGCGTAATTTACTGTATATAAGAAGTTGAGAACAAAGATTGATAAAAATAACCAGAATTTTTTTCTGTCGTTCTTGAATAAATAAAGAAATCCAATAAAAATAAAAATTACGAAAACATATAAAAAATTAGTTGATTGGAAAATTACACCCTGTGTTAAATTATTTAACATCGCTCTTCCTGACAGTGAGAACATCCAGACTTGATATTGTTTGCCGGTTATGTGCCAGAAGAGTCGCTGAAAATTACAGGTATTGCCCCAGGCGATCTCTGGGCTGGCAAGTGTCCTTAATATTAGATACAGGTATGGTGAAATGCCGATTCCCGCAAACAAAAATCCGATAAAAAGTTTTTTAAATTGGGGCCGGTGATTAATTATTAAATAAAAAAATAAAGGTAGTATGAGGGAGAAAATTATAATATGGTTGGTTAGGGAAAGGGCCAAAAAAAACATAATTGCGTAAAATAGGCGTGAAGTTTTTATAGAATAAAGCAAAAATAACAGCAGAATGCAGAATAAGACAGTTAGGGGGTATACTTCATTCGTTATAGAAATCCGCCAGATGATTGGAGAAAAGGCAAATAGGGCAGTGAGTAAGATTGGAATAACTTTATTTTCGGTTAATTTTTTTAAAATGACATATAAAAGAACGGCAGAGGTGATTGAGAATATTGCCGATAAAAAATTTAGATACTTTATCGGTTCACCCGGGATATGAGCAAAGAAATACGAGATTAGGGTATATAGGGGATAACCTGTGGGATGGGCAATGCCAAGTGTGTAACTTACACCTGCAAGTTCCCCAGAATCTATTAAGTAAACAGTGGGACATAGGGAATAAATATAAACGCAAAAGATAAACATGAACAGTAAGAATTCGGGTGAAAATTTTTTAAATTTATACCACACTTTTTATTCTTTTACAAAATTCAATCTTAAATTGGTTAATCTTACCTGTATATCTTTTTTTTCTTCATTTTCTAACAGAGGTTCTATCAATTTAAACAGGGTTTCTATCGAATCAATAGCGAGTTTTGCTTCTTTCAAATCTTTTTTGGGTTTCTGGGTTTCAGGGTGTGCGGTGAGACCGAGGTATGCCCACGCCTTGCCTTCAAGTGAAAGGATGGTCATTAATAATAATTCCTTAACCGGAATGGGTTCTTCAAGGATAATCTGTTCTTGTTGTTTTTTATCTTCATGCATAGGTAATTATATTTAGAGAATTGAGCATGTCAATAATGTAAATTCCCCCAAAAGTCAACATTTTCTGCCAGGCACAAAATGTTGACTTTTATTTCTCTATCCATTTCATCACTGTGAATCTCGATAATTGTAAGATTTGTGCAATTTCACATATCTTTAGTGCGTGGTTAGTATATAGCAAATTAATTGCCGCTCTTCTTATCTTCTTTTGCTCCTGCCCCTTTGGAGATATAATCCATTCGGGTTTCACCCCAAGTTCATCAGCAACCAATTGTATAATTTTATCACGAGTGTAAGGGGATTTTGCTTTAATACCCATACTCTTTTTTACTTCGGTTATAAAATCCAGATTGCCAATTATGGGATTTTTATTATCATCCCAGTTTATCTCATAATTTTCGTTGTCATCTCCCAGCACAAATTCTTTATATAAATTAGCAACTACTTTGAAATTATGAACGGGGTCACCAAATTGTTCAAGGATAATCCACGGACTAATAAATTGTATATCCTCAAGTCCAATGTATTGTCGATAACTTGTCCAGGGATATTCTTCGGGATCTTTAACAAGCCCGGCTTCAACCGCCTGACGGTGGATATATCGGGAAAGGTAAAGTCCATATTCATTTGGTTGTACAATATTATTATTATAGCGCTCTCCAAAGACATGTCCAACTTTTCCAGTTTCTTTATTAAAGAATATGGCGTATTTCCCATGAAGTTCTTCCATAAATTTTGATATTTTATTTTTCGGATCAAAAATAAACAGATGGACATGCCATTGCATTAAAGCATAGGCAATTACAACAATTTGGTATTTTTGAGACGATTGTTTGAGTAATTGAAGATATTTTTGATAATGAGATATTTCTGTAAATATATTATGTCTGTCATTACCCCATGCGTAGATGTGGTGATAGAGATTTTCACCACAAATTCTTCGAGGGTATATAAACATAAGAGATTATATTCAACTTTTATAAAAAGTCAACATTTTCTGCCTGGCAGAAAATGTTGAAAAATGTGATTTTTTTCCAGAAACAATATTCATATATTGGGTAAATTTTTACCCAATGATTTGGATTTATTAAGAAACCAAATGAAATTTCAATAACTTTTCTATAAAATCGGGCATAAATTTTGCATTATAAAATACTGGAGATATTATGATTAAAGTTTTTAAAGGAGGTGTTATGGGAGGAGCCTTTAAAAGAGGTTTCAGGGAAGGCTTTACTCTTGTGGAGCTGATGGTTGTCATTGCTATTATCGGGGTTATCTTTGTCATAGCAGTGCCAAATTTTGCAGCTATGCAGGCAAACGCAAGGATAAGGGCAGGTGCTTATGAAGTTGCTCAGGATTTGAGACAGATTAGGGAAAGGGCATTATCGCTCGGTCGTTCATTTAAGGTTGATGCAGTAGATCAACGAACTTATAGAGTAACCAATCCTGATAATAATTCATATTCCTACAGACTCGGCGGTCCAACAGGTGGAAATTTGAAATTCGGGGTGAGCGGGAACTATGCAGGTGGACTTCCGCCCGAGGCAAATGGCGCGGTGCCCGCTAACGGTTTTGATTTTCTACCTTCAGGGATTCTTACTTTTAATGGGCGCGGTGGAGCAAATAAAGGCGTAATATACATTACCGACGGCAGGCACGATTATGCTATTGGGATTAATTCCTTAGGAAAAGTAAGGGTTTATAAGTACGGCAATGGTAGTTGGAATTAGGGGAGGTGGCTATGAAGATATGTAAAATACATGATTCTATGTCCTCCAAAATATGTGCAAAAGGTGGTTTTACTTTGGTTGAAGTTCTTGTGGCGATAATGATACTTACAATAGGGATTCTTGCTGTGTCCCAGATGACTGTAATGGGTACTCAAGTAACGTGGATTGTTAATCAAAGAATGTATGCAAGGGCAGTGATGTCAAGGTATTACGAGATTCTAAATAACCTTCCCAATAGTGACCCATTGGTGCGGAATTGGGATAATGATAATGCAGACCTTGATGATATTGGACCAACACCTGATTTTCAGGAGTATCACTCAATGGGCGGTGTTAGATATCGCGTAGTTTGGAATGCAGTCAACAATGTTGGCAGTCCACCCGATGACAGAATTGAGACGATGATTCGTATTCATATTTTATGGAATAATGACCGAAACAGGATTCACACCGACCTTATTAAGGGCAGAAAATTCTAAGGAGGATTTATGCGTAAAGGTATGACTTTAATTGAAATAATGGTTTCTCTGGTAATTCTGATGATTGTTCTTGGTGCGATATATTCTATCCTTACTCTTCAGCAAGAGAGGGCATCTGTAGTAAGTGAAACATCTGTGCTCCAGACAGATGCCCAGGTTGCTTACACACTCTTCAAATGGGATTTAATGCTATCCGGTCTTTGTCATCCCAAGAACAATCTTGTGCTTACTTCTTTTAATAACACTGGTTACCTTGGTTCGGATGCTATCAATCTTCGTGGTGTTAGTTTTGGTTTTGAAATGAATCAAACACGCTGGGGATATATGCTTGAAGAAGGTAATGGCACTCAACTTGTGATATCCCGGTTCCCTGATACAACTACATATTTCAAACCTGGGGATCAAATTATTGTTCTGAGCGACAACCGAGAGATTATTGATCCGCCCGGGGTAGTTACTGTAACCCAGGTGGATACATTTACTTATTACGATGAAAATGGTAATCCCAAACCTGCTCAGCGGGTGACAGTAAATCTTCCTGTCTATACAAAGAATGTGCAGGTTGTGACCACTTACAATAATCCCGACATTTATAACACTGGAATTCTATATCAGGTTGTAAATGGAAGATTACAGAGAGGAACCGAAATCCTGCTTGATAATGTGGAGAATATCCAGTTCGCATATGGGCTGGATACCGATGAAGATACTATCATTGATGCATGGTTTAATACAATACCGGATAGTCTTTTGAGACCCCGACCTTATGACCGACGCTGGGCATTGAGATACACAATGGTCGTTGCTTCAAGGCCCATTTCTAATTATAAGTACCCCTATACGAGCGTCACAGTGGAAGACAATACTTATATGTTGACCGAACAGATGCGCACGAGAAAAAGAACTATGCTTTCTGGCATCCTATATCCGCAAAATTTAGAACCATATTAATTAAGGAGAAAAAATGAAGAGAAAATTAATAACAAAAAATAGTAAAGGTGTTGCCCTGCTCGTTGCAATTGGAAGTTTGATTGTAATATTCATTATCGGTGCACTCGGTATATATCTTGTCACCCGAGGGCTCTTGGTTACCAGCGGTCAGATAAGGGCAGAGAATTCACTCGAGGCAGCAGAGGCAGTTATTGAATTGGGCAGGTCACATGCCCAAAAGATGAATCGGGATTTAACAGTCAGCCCGATTCAGGACCAGGAAATAAATATTATATCCAATTATCTCTGCAGTCTGAGTGTAGCACGGGTAACAGATAAGGCAGTCGCTCCCCCAGGTGAGGCACAGAAATTTGCCCGAGCATACCGTGGAATTGGTGCATCACTTGGTGCAGCAGTGGGAATAAGAACTTATAAACTCTATCATATCTATGCGAGTGCAATCGGCAGAAATGGTGAAAAGACTGCAATTGATGTTGTGCAGAGATATGTAGAAACAAGATAAGGAGGTCAAAATGAGATTAGTTATTGCTTTCTTATTTATCCTGGGTGCACTGTTCGCCCAGGAAATGGCACCTTATTGTTGCGCACCTCCTTTTGTCACGACTGTGGTGCCGCCCAATATAATGATTCTGATGGATAATTCAGGGAGTATGGCTGATGCATCATATCAGATACATACACCGGAAATCTGGATGGGCACGCCGAATGACACAATAAAATGGTATGGATATTTTTATCCAGATTCAAACTACAGTTTTGCGAGTAATAGATTTTATAGCGACCCGAATGGGAAATGGCCGGGAAGACTCCTGAACTGGGCCTGTATGTCAAGGGGTGATATCTTGAGAAGGGCACTGGTTGGTGGCAAGTCAAATTCCCAGTTCGGTGCAGGTGGTGCAATAATTACCCTTTATAGCGAAGGAAGAGATACCTGGACTGTGAGGTATTACAGAGATGCTAATAATTACAATACATTCACTGTCAGCCATTCCGGCAGTGGTGAAACTCAATTGACCGTCACGATAACTGGCTCTAATCCACCTATCAATGCAACACTCTCTAATGCCAATGTGCGGGTTGATATTCCACGCTCAAGATGGATTGGTGTTTTACAGCAGATTGGTGGTCAGGAAGTTCCTCCTGGTTCAGGCAACTGGGTGTGGCGTGATGATGCGCCAAGGTTCGGACTATTTATCTATAACCTGACCTGGTCTGGTGGTGTTGGCGGTCGGATTGTTGACTATATTGGGGATGTTACTACACTCAATGATATGTGTAACCATATTCAAAATACTGGTTGGACAACGAATACCCCTCTGTGTGAGACCTATTTTGAAATCATCCATTACTTCTCCCAATCCAATCCCCATTATCTGAATAGCAACTATAATGCCCAGCCGGGTGGTCAGAAAGACCCGATGTATTATAATCCACCTGGTGGCGGTTCTTTTTTACCGGTTCCCTGCAGGAGAAACTTCTGTCTGGCAATCACTGATGGTGAGCCTTGGAGAGAAGCACCAATACCAGATAATGATATTGCCCATTTGCCCGATGCATATCACCTCCAGACTGAAGGTAGACCTTTTACTATTGAGGACAATGGGGGTCCCAATCAGTGGGGCGAACATTTTGATGAGATTGCCTTCTATGCAAACACAACTGACCTGCGCAAGGCAGGTTACAGGCCAGTTGCTGATTCTCAGAACCTTGCACTTTATATTATTTATTGTTTTGGTGCAACTGGAAGTCCGCTTTTAAGGCAAGCTGCAAAATGTGGTGGATTTGAGGAAAAAGGTGGTGTGGTTGGTCCAGATTTACGCAGTGAATGGGATGCGGATTCAAATGATATTCCAGATAATTATTTTGAAGCACAGAATGGAAATGAACTTGAGGAAGCAATAATGAAGGCAATTATGCAGATGCTTGCCAAGGTTTCTTCTGCGTCAGCTGCAGCAGTTGTGAGTGCGGGTACAAAAGGTGCGGGTCTTGCAACCCAGGCACAATTCTATCCAAGAAGGCAGTTCCCAACGGGCGAACTCCTTGAATGGACAGGTTCAATCTATTCTCTCTGGGTTGATAAATTCGGGCAATTAAGGGAAGATAATAATCATGACCGCTATCTCCATTTAAAGAATGACTTTGTGGTAAGGGTTGAATTTGACTCTTCAGTTGGTGATGTGCGGGTAAGACGATACCAGGATGTGCTTGGCAATGGTGAGTCATTGGTTTTTGTTCCGCCCCCACTTCCGCTTGAAGAACTTGAACCAGTCTGGGATGGTGGTAAATGGCTATGGAATGCTTCGCCAGATGATAGAAGGATAAAGGCATTTGTAGATTTTAATAAAAATGGAACTGTTGATGCAGGGGAGTATCTTGATTTTCTCTCTACTAATGCCCCAACATTCAGACCCTACCTTGGTGTGCTTACTGACGGATTAGCGGATACAATTATAAGGTATGTGCGGGGAATTGATTTTGACCTCTTAAGACCGAGAACCACAGATGGCAGGGTCTGGAAACTCAGCGATATTATAAATTCTTCTGCAACAGTTGTGGCAAGACCAATGGAGAGGTATGATTATCTTTATGGAGATGTCACCTATCAGGAATTCTGGAATGCAGAATCTCTGCGTCGTCCTGTGGTCTATGTTGGTGCAAATGATGGTATGTTACACGCATTCAATGCGGGTTATTACAGAGATATTACTGACCCAGACCCATTCAAGGTTGGTTATCAGGACCCGCTTGGTAGTTATTCATTAGGACAGGAACTCTGGGCACACATACCTTATAATCTATTAGCACATCTTAAATGGCTCCCCAATCCCCATTACTGCCATGTATATTATGTTGACTTGACACCGTATCCTACCGATGTCCAGATATTTACCCCTGATCCAGTCCATCCCCAGGGCTGGGGGACGGTCCTGACCGTTGGTATGCGGCTTGGTGGTGGTGAAATCAGAATTGCGAATGACACCCTGAATTCTGCCTATTTCATGATAGATGTTTCTGACCCATTGAATCCACAGCCAATGTGGGAATTCACCCATCCAAATCTTAAATACACACTCACTTATCCAACCGCAATAAAGATAAAGAATTATTCTCTCAATGTTGAGAGATGGTTTATGGTCTTTGCTTCAGGCCCCATAAACTGTGCTGGGGAATCCAACCAGAATGCGAGGATTTATGTGCTTGACCTTGCGACAGGTGCGATTGAAAGAATTATTACTGTTCCTGACCCTAATTCCTTTGTCGCCAATATCTTTGGCATTGACTGGGACCAGAACTATTCGGTTGAGTTAATCTACTTTGCTGATTGTTTTCGTGATAACACTGCACCGGGTGGCTGGGGTGGTAAGATATACCGGATAAAGACAAAGGAAAGCATAAACCCGTATGACTGGGAACTCTCTGCGGTTACGGTAAATCTGCAGAGGCCGATGATTGCTGAAGGTAATGTGACCGTTGATGAGTTCAACCGACTTTGGATCTATTTCGGTTCAGGCAGATTCTTTTCTGATGTTGATGAAGCGGATACCGTTACTAAACAGCTCTTTATTGGAATTAAGGAAGATACTGTAAGCACATTCTCACTTGCATCATTATATAATGTCACGAATGCCTGGGTTGATACCATGGGAAATGTTCATATTGGTGCCACGATAAAATCCTTTGAAGAATTTATGGATGATGTCTACGCGACCAATGGATGGTATCGTTACTTTTCAAGGGGTGGTGAGCGATGTCTTACTCCGGCATTAGTCTTTGGTGGTGCTGTGCTCTTTACTACATTCGTTCCTACTTCAGATATCTGTTCTTATGGAGGTTATGGTAATCTTTATGCAATGTTCTATAAAACTGGAACTGCACATCCGGAATCATACCTGGGTGATACACTCGGTGCACACAGACTTTTTACGAGTATAGGTCCGGGTATGCCTTCAGAACCTGCACTCTATGTTACTGCAGACCAGACCAAGGTCTTTATTCAGACTTATGGTGGAATTGTTCAACAGGAAACTGGCTTACCAACCGCAGTTAAACCAGGCGTAATTCTCTGGAAGGGTAGATAAGGGGGCTAAAATGAAGAAATTATTCTTTCTTTTAATAATATTCTGTCTGCCACTAATTGCCGAAGAGATCTGGCTTGGTATGGCTATGGAGACTAAAGGCGATACATTGATTCTCGTAGATAATCTTAAGGTCTATGTACCCGGGTTATCCCTGGGCAAATACATAAACCAGAATAATCAGGCGATAGACATCAATAGGGTCAAATTTCCATTTACTGCCTCACTCGTAAAGCCTGATGGACAAGGTTTGCCAGACGAAAAGACAGATAGAAATGTTATTGCCAATACCTATATCAAAATCCACAAGTTCTACAGGGTAGTAAACGGCAGATTAGTGGAAGAAAAGGAATAGAATAAAAGGTCAGGCCTGGCAATTATATATAATCAAAAACAAAGCCAGACCTGACCTTTTTTCTTGACTTAATTAAAATTCTGAATACAATATCCACAAAGAACAACGGAGGTAAAATTGAAGAATAATAGAAATAGCATGGTCTCAATGGCTATATTGGGTTTATTGGCTCTATTTATTATGGGATGTGGTGGTAAAAAAGAGGGTATATCTGGGAATACACCCCCGGAAATTACTGAAGTCACATTACTCCCTTTAAATCCAACGATTGGGTCTGAAATTAGTGTCAGAATCTCTGCATTTGACAAAGAAGGCGACCCATTGACCTACAGAGTAAAATGGTTTGTAAATGATAGAGAAATAGGCGAAGGAATGTCTTTTAAATATGAAGAAGCAAAAAGGGGTGATAAGATTTTTGCTGAGGTTTCGCCTTTTGATGGCAAAGAATGGGGAAAGGCAGTGCGCAGCCGGGCAGTTACCCTTGGTGGATTACCACCAAGAATAATATCTGTGAAAATCATTCCTGAGTCTTTATTCGTCCACACACCGCGGATTGTTGTTTCAACAACTGCTGAAGACCCTGATGGAGATTCGCTTCAGATATTTGTTTACTGGATGCTAAATGATGATAGAATTCCTGACTCTTCAAATGTTCTTGACCTTACAAAACTAAAACTTAAAAAGAATGATAGAATTACCGCTGGGGTGGTGGCATTTGATGGACAATTTAAATCTGAGCCATTTATGATTGAAATGGAAATTGCTAATTCACCCCCGGTCTTCAGTACACGCGTTGATTCAGTCGTTGCAAGCCCTCAGAATTTATACTATAAGGTTCCGATAATAGACCCTGATGGTGACCCGTTAAAATTTGAGTTGCTCTCCGCGCCGGAAGGCGTGAAGATTGATAAGAATACAGGTGTAATCTCTGGTAGTGCGGGTGATGTTAATACATTTGAAGTATCAGTTCGGGCGACAGATACTGATGGTGCATATTTGGATGCGAAGTTTACACTGACTGCGCCGTAAAAGAGTAGTCAGTAGGGCAGTAGCCGGTAATCATTAAGCAATGACAGACAACAAGAATAGTAAGGAGTATTGACTTTAGGAGCGATAAATTTTAAAGTAATAAGGAAATAAATGGGCATAAAGTATGATTAAGGGTCATATGTATTATGTGGTGAGAAATAATGGGTCTTAAATTTAGAATCAGAAATTGTTTATTCATTGGAATTTGTTTGGGTTTTGGGTTTTGGGATTTGGGATTTACTCAATCACTTGTTTTCCAAACTGGAGATACATTAAAATTTTACAAAAATGGTAGCCTGATAGAACAAAGGATACTGAAAAGGGAAGAGAGTACAAATGATGGAGGTTATTACATTGAAAAGGCTGGTGTATCATCTGATAATAAAAGATTTTTTATATGCGAAGAGAGATACTTTCCTGAAAAGGATAGCATATATACAAAACTAAGTGTGTATTATTCCAATCAGAAAAGAATATTTACCCATATAAAGGGCGGTAGTAGAAAAATATGTGCAGACCTTACAAGGGTCTATCCGGATAAGATTGTTTTTTTTGTCACCGATCGCTTGAATGACAACCCGGTGATGGTGATAATAAAAAATAGTAATAATAGAAAGACAATTGATTTGAGACACTGGACGAGTATTGCTAATTATGCATTTTCACCAGGTGGAAAATATATTTTATTCCACGCCAGAAAACCTTATAATAACAGGCTCTGGGATTATATCTATTTTTTAGACCTCAAGACGAACAAATCCTGGGAGTATTTATTCCCTTTTTGTTTTTCATGTAAGAGGGGATGGATTGATTTAAAAGTATATGATGATGGCAAGAGCGAGGTGATTTATAGAAATGAACATAGGATTTTTGATCAGAAGGGGAATTTGATTGATATATTTGTGAAATTGGATTAACGTAAAGACCGCAAAATTATCGCAGAGGACGCAAAATTAAAGGACTAAGTCCCTCCTCTTAAAAGATTGCCTGAAAGCCTAAGGTAGCGAGGATACCAAGAATAAAGACACCGCCCAAACAACTGAATACCTTTGCCTTTGCCTTGCCTGGTGCTGAACGCACAGCCTGATAGTTTAATTCAACGATTGTCTCTTTATTTGCTTCAATCCGTACCTTTACAGTCCCTTCGCCGAATTTTGCAATACGCCACAAGGCACCAAGATTCCCGCTTTTGAACTGATAAG
>JBDRWI010000066.1:0-12091 GCA_039802265.1 Caldifarciminota bacterium
TTACGGTCTTTATTGCCGCACTTGTAGCCTTGATTGCCCTTTTTATAAAACCAACCGACCTTGACCCGAGATTCGGACTGGGTGCAGGTGCATTGTTTGCTGCGGTTGCAAGTCAGGTTGTAATTGCATCTTTACTGCCTGATACAAATATTATGACGCTGACTGATAAACTTCATATCATTTCCATTTTCTTTATTTTTCTGTCAATTGCAGAATCCATTGTTTCTTTGAAATTATTTACAAGTGGCAAAGAAGATACGTCAAGGCGTCTGGATAGAATATGCTTCTACATATTCCTTGTGGTGTACGCAATCTTGAATTTATTAATTATTTTTTCTTAGTACTCAATAAAGCTTAATGACTTAGTTCTTTTTTACTTCACTTTAATAATAGTAATTCTCTTGCGGTTGATTATCTCTTCAATAAAATAAACTCCGTTAGGTAGTTCTGCTCCGAGCCTAATGCCCTTTTCTTTTCCAAGATACCTTCCTGAAATATCAAAGATATTAAAAAATTCTTGTTCATATCCTGATACCACTGTATAATCAGAAAAGGGATTGGGGATAGCCTTTATCTTTCTCGCCACTCTCTGATTTTTAAATTCTCTTTCTTCTATTTTAGCATTACCTGTTGGATTTCGCTTGTAGTAAATCTCCCGATTACCATCCCGCTCATCAGTCCAGACGATATGGACTTTATCTCCCCAAACAGCGACTGAGGGATAGAAAGATGGCGAAGGGTCAGAGGTCAACCCTGTATCAGGACTCCAGTTTCTGCCATCGTCAAAAGAATTTTTGTAGTATATCTCGTAATTACCATCCCGCTGGTCCTGCCAGACAAGATGGAGATGATTACCGGCAACTGCGATGGATGGGTGTGAAGATTCACCGGGTGAATCAGTCAATCTTATATCACCGCTCCAGGTATTGCCACAGTCAGTAGAACGCTTATAATAAATTTCCCAATCACCATCCCGATTATCAAACCAAGCAATGTGGACTGATGCACTACTTGCGCCAATCGTGGGCATATATGAGTTTGCACCGTCACTGGTAAGCCTTGTATCAGGTCCCCAGTTCAAACCAAAATTCGTTGAGCGTTTGAAATATATTTCAGGATTACCGTCACGCCAATCAGTCCATACAACATATACCATAGAATCTGATGCGGCGATTGATGGCGGACCTGATTGGCCTGGATGAACAGTCAATCGCTGTTCCGGTTCCCAGTGGGTACCATTATCTGTTGACCTTTTATAAAAAATATCCCAGTTAAGTTGTGCACCATCCCATTTAAAGTCATGCCAGGTAATATGTATGAACTGACCTGCCGTAGCAATGGATGCCCAGGAATCGTTCTCAACCATGAAATTATCCCGGGTAAGCATGGTATCAGGTAACCAGTCTGTTCCACCATTTGTAGAACGTTTGTAAAATATTTCATCATCATTTCCGCGTAGATAATCACACCAAACAATATGAACTCCGCCTGAACTTGATACAGCAAGCGAAACTACGGGCGGACCTGGATATACTGCAGGGGTATCAACAATCACGGTCTCGGGTTCCCAGGAAATACCACCATTTATTGAGCGTTGGTAGTATATTTTATCACCACCTTCTCGGTAATCAAAATAAACGATATGGACTGTATCATTTTTAGCACCAATACACCAGCCACTGTTGGGTGAAGTCTGGGAAACACTCCCATCAAAGGTGAGCCTGTGGTCGGGTTCCCAATCAGCAAAAAGCATTGTTATAAAAACAACAGCAAAGTACAGAAATCTATTTATCATAAAACCTCCTTTCTTACAATAATAACTCAATTTTCAAACAGATATAAGTTAAAGGCTTATCTCATAATAATATATTATTCAATATTCTTGTTTTGGCAATAGAATAAATATAATACCTGAGTCTGCTCAAGTTTTCACTGAATGCTCTCTTTAGTTTCAATAAATCTTTAGAAATTTAGCCAAACTGCAGTGACAGACCATGGTCTGAGTCAGAACTCGTAGTGGCAGACCTTGGTCTGCAAATCTTTAAAAGCTGAGTAACTCGGACACTACATTTATAATCAATCGGCAGTTTAAGAACTAAAAATAATTTAAACAAGATTGGAAAATATCCAGCATAAATACTTGAATTTATGAAAGATTTATAATTCAAGATACGCACTTGATTTTTTTACGTAATCTTATATAATTAAGCACAAAAGGTTTGTTTTTCTTTATTATAAAAATAGGGGGTTTTATGAAAAATGCTATTCTTTTCTTTTTTGGTGTCTGTTGTTTATCTTTCAGTCAAGGTTTTCTCAATATCAAGGTAAATACCGATAACACAACCCAGATTCAGAATGAGCAGCAGATTGTAATAAATCCTATTGATACATTAAATCTTGTCGCGGACTGGCGTGATTTTCGCGTCGGATACCGTCAGGTTGGCCATGCGGCATCCCTGGATGGTGGCAGGACCTGGATTGCCGAAACCCTTTTTGTTGAGCCGACCTATAACTGGGATTCAGACCCTGGGATGACCGTGGATGCTGATGGTAACTTTTATGCTATCGTGCTATCTTTTAATTCAACTTCCCAGCCTAATGGATTTTTTCTATTTCAGTCAACGGATAAAGGAATTACTTGGAGTCCGCCCAGAACCGTTGTGAATAATGTCCAGAATGTCTTTGAAGATAAAGAATTGATTGCCTGTGATAGAACAAACAGTCCATATCGTGACAATCTTTATGTTGCCTGGGCAAGATTCCTTAACTTTTCCACACCTGCGATATATTTCACACGCTCCACAAATCAGGGTTTTAATTGGTCAACACCGATTCAAATCAGTGATACCCAGGGGAGCCTTCAATGGCCAGTGCCGGCAGTCGGTCCTAATGGTGAGGTTTATGTCGCCTGGTGCACATATAACTCAATAAAGTTTGATCGCTCTACAAACGGTGGTATATCATTTGGAACCGATAAAACCGTCCAGAGCATTTCTTCAATGAATCGCTATGTAAAGGGAACAATACTTACTTTTTCCTATCCGGCAATGGATGTGGATATTACCAATGGTCCGTATCGTGGTTATATTTATATCGCTTATATGGATAATGGAACCGATGGTTATCCGGATATGTTCTTCACCCGTTCCACGGATGGTGGAAATACCTGGAGCCCAAGGGTAAGAATAAATGATGACCCTGTGGGCAATAACATTGATCAATTCCATCCCTGGCTCACGGTTGACCGCACCGGCTGCATTTCAGTGATTTTTTACGATTCAAGGAATGACCCGAATAATATACTCTGTGATGTATATCTTGCACAATCAACTGATGGCGGAACTACCTGGCTTCCCAATGTCCGTGTGACCAATGTCTCTTTTGATTTAAGGGCAGGTTCATTTGCAGATTTTGAACCTTATGATCCAAATAAGCCTCTTGTTGACCAGCGGGCAGGTTTGATTGGTGAATATAATGGTCTGGCAGCAGCATCAAAAGGAAATCCAATACCGATCTGGACCGATACCAGAAACGGGAATCAAGATACCTATGTCGGTGTAGTGCAGAATGTTGGACTTGAGGAATATTACAGAATGCAGAAAAAAATTCTATTTTCAATCAAACCAAATCCTGCTACAAAAAATATCTCGCTGGAATTTAATTTAATAGAATCCAGAACAATCACCTTCAATATTTACAATTCCGCAGGTCAAATTGTAAAAAGTATTAATGAGGGGAATTTGAAATCAGGTAATCATAAGATAGATTTAGACCTTTCCCTATTTTCAGAAGGTGTATATTTCGTTAAAGGAGAAGGTATTAACGGAAAATTTACCTTAATACGATAAAAATTGACAAGTATTTTTTTATAAATATAATCACTCACAAGGGGGTTTAATGGACTTAAAGAAATTTATTCGGGATATTCCTGATTTTCCCCAGAAAGGGGTAATGTTTCGTGATATAACAACGATTTTGAAAAATCCCGAGGCATTTAAATTTTCAATAGACACGATCGTCAATAAGTATAAAAGCGCAAAGATCGATAAAGTTGTCTCAATTGAGGCACGGGGTTATATCTTTGGTGGTGCAATTGCCTATAATCTTGGCTGTGGACTTGTTCCGGTGCGTAAACTTGGAAAACTGCCAGCAGAAACAGTCAAAATGGAGTATGAATTGGAATACGGCAAAAATGTCATTGAAATTCATAAAGACGGACTTGAAAAGGGAGAACGGGTTTTGTTATTTGATGATGTCTTAGCAACTGGTGGCACAATGCTTGCGGCATGCAAACTTGTTGAGATGCTCGGTGGAAAAGTAGTTGCCTGTGCCTTTATTGCGAATCTCACTTATTTAAACGGTAGAGAGAAATTAAAAGATTACGAAGTCTTTTCACTCGTTGAATATTAGGAGTTATTATGAAAAAAATTATTTTTAGTTTAGTTGTTCTTCTCGTTATACTTACCAGACCCGTTTTTGCCCAATATCCAGATTATGATACCACTGGACCTTTCCCAACAGTTTCTTATAGGACCGAAAATATTCCGGGTGTTTATGAGACAATGAGTAATTCCCGGATTTACTATCCATCATCTGGAAATCAAGTGAATCCCGATGCTGTGCCCTGTCCGATTATTGTCTTTGGACACGGATTCCAGATGGGAATTGACCGTTATTACAGTTATGCCCAACATTTAGCATCCTGGGGATATATTGTGGTGCTGCCAACAATTTCCAATCCATTCCCCACACCTGAACACTATACCCGTGCCCATTCAATGATGGATGCGGCACGCTGGACTGCAAGCAGGGATACAGTGCCAACCGATATTTTTTACAACAAACTTGCACGATTCAAATGGGGATTCACCGGACATAGTATGGGTGGTGGTCTTGCATGCCTTGCTGCTGACACATTCAGATTGACTGATACATTAAAAGCGATAGTAGCTTTAGCAAGTCCCCAGACCACGCCCGCAACCCATTCTCAACACCTGATAACACCAAAGATGATTATCGCGGGTTCAATTGATAATATCGCACCCTGGAATGATGTCCGTTCTGCCTACTGGCAGAATGCACCCGCACCTGGAACATTTGCAGTAATTCTTGGTGCCAATCACGGATATTTTATGGACTATTCATATTCCTGGGAAAATGGGGGAACCGCAACCATAACCCGTGCTGAACAGCAGAGAATTGCCCGCAGGCATATGACTGCATTCTTCCAGCGTTATTTAAGAAATGATACTACGGCGTGGAACTATCATTATTGTTTTGGTGATTCAATAAAAGGTCACCCGACAATGGATACGGTTGAAGTCAGATATGGTGGGGTCGGAATGGGTGAAGCGAAAACGATAAATGATACAAAATCTGATATATCAATTTATCCCAATCCATTTACTAAATCCTTGAGAATTTCGGGAAAAACTTGTTCCGCAGAGATTTTTGATATTACCGGGAAAAAGATTGCGGAGATAAAAATTCCCGGAACCTGGCAGACGGATAGAACTCTAAATGCCGGTGTCTATTTTATAAAAACCCCTGATAACAGAACGAAAAGGGTAGTGTTTCTTAAATAATTACTAAAATTTTTGGGTCTGTTCGGAATATAGGTCACTAAATGTAGGGCAAACCTTTAGGTTTGCGTTGATTTCATTGCAAGGCGAACCTCTGGTTCTGAAAGAACCATCGGTTCTTGAAGAAAATCTTGTCCTACATTCGGTGGTTAAAAACTTCTTGCAAGGCTGAAGCCTTGCCCTACATTGGTTGCTGCCCCTACCATCAATTTTTTCCTGTAGTGGTCGAGCTTGCTCGACAATCTACACCTAAATGTAGGGCAAACCTTCAGGTTTGCGATTAGCTCTTAAAATACCTTTTTACACCCAGGTCATAGATTTATCATTTTTACAATTGTTGAAATGATAAAATGAGAGTCAGAAAAATCCATTGAGAATTCCTTTTATCTCACGATCAACAACTTCTCTGTTTTTGACTCACGCTCGCCTTCAAGAATTAAGAAGTAAATGCCAGAAGTGAGATTAGAAAGATTGAGATTGCAGGAATAGAGACCGGGCTCAAGAGTACCTTCTTCAATCGTTTTGAGATTCCTGCCGATTATGTCGTATAGATCTAAGCGAATGCCTTGTCTTACAGGAATCGCAAATTGAATTTCAGCATTATCCCTGACCACACTCGGCAAAATCATCAATTTTAATCTTTTATCTTTGACCTTTAACATTTCGCCTTCTTCAACCCCTGCATACGGTGCATAGTCAAAATAGATATACATCGGGTCATAGTCACCACTAATCCAGACATTCCAGAGGGGATCAATATTCCTCACCATATCAATCGCATAAATATAATAAACCCGATATCTTAATGTATCAATCCGCTTTGCGAGCTGAGGGAGGCCGGGACGATTGATTAATGACTGAGTACAGTTAATGGGTGTTCCCCAAGTTTGTCCGCCATCTGAGGACCAAACAACATAAAAATCCCACCAATTAAGCGAACCGGATTCGTTATTCCTCGGCATACAATATAAAACTGCTATAAGATTCCCGCCAGTTGCAATTGTCGGATAAACACATTCAGTGTCTGGTGCGCCAAAGGTAGAGGAAACTTCAACGCAGGGTAGGCCAGAAGCATAGGAGACATAGACCTTACTATGAAAAGGGTAGATGCCACTGTTATACTCATCGCCGTTCCAATTGTCAAAAACCAAGAGGGGGCTGCCAGCGTCAGTGATAGCCATTTGCGTCCAGCCTATAATGTTGTTCAAGTAGGGATTTGGCCAGACTACCGTCCAATTCTGCGGTGGAGTCCAATTAATACCATCGGCTGTGGTGCGGTAATAAATATTTAGTAAGGTATCAAAATAGAAAACATAGGCAGTGCCATTATTCAAATCAGCACCCCAGAAGTAACAAGCCCTCGCTATCGTCCCATGGCTTACTTCAGTCTGTAAATCGGGTGTGCGCGTGCGGTAGATAATACTATCAAATGTTAGGGTAATAAAAAGAATATTCCCATCCTGAAGTTGCAAGGGAATGTTCAAAGATGCATGTGCGGTATCAGGGCCAAGGTTTACAGGGTCTTCCCAATTCCCATTAAACCAACCAAAACAGCGTTGGGCAACCATCTTTGTCGTGTGAGTGGTAAAACCGATATAGGGGTATGTTGAAGCGAGGGTATTTATTGTCCATTGTGGTATACCAAATTCAAGGTTGTAGATATGTTCATCATGAATCCAGTATGAAAGGTTGCCGTGCGCGGAATGA
The DNA here is from genome assembly GCA_039802265.1 of Caldifarciminota bacterium. Lineage (GTDB taxonomy): Bacteria > Hydrothermota > Tepidihabitantia > SM23-42 > JAOAFX01 > JBDRWI01. The sequence continues at coordinate 7,290 of JBDRWI010000066.1, forward strand.
ACATCTATAGAATGTTCGAAGCTATGAAGGGCTATCAAGATTGCATCAACTGATGGACCGTAGGAAATTGTATGACCCACTTGGGGCCAGAGAGCAGTCCCCCAAACTGAGTCTATAATTGTTCCACTAAAGCCAAATCCAAAAAGGAAGATAAAAGAGGTAAAAATTACAGAAAATTTTCGCATATAAGCCCCTTTTTGTAGGGGCCTTCCTCCAAAGGGAGGAGGCCCCTCTTTAATTTATATTTCATTAAAACTATCTTCTTAATCAATCGGTAGTTTGATGCTGTAACACTCACAAAGTATATTCCATTAGGTAGTACCGAACCTATACAGTCTGTTCCATCCCATACGATTTGATTGGATTGTGGATAAATTAAATGATTAAACTGCCTTACAAGACGTCCTGATGCATCATAGATATTGATTTTTGTTTGGTCGTCACTCACTGGGAGGTTATAGTGAATTACAGTATGATTATGAAAAGGATTAGGACTGACTGAAAGGTAGGGTTCTCTGAAGTACGAAATGTCTGATTCCTGGGTATTCTTTGTGATCTTCTCTATTTCCCTCTCGTATTCATAAATGAATACCTGGGCAACAAAGGCATGATCACCGATTGCCTTTGTGATATTGAGGTAGATTTCTCCATCCCTGTAACAGGCAGGTGGTAGCCAGCGCTCAAGGATTGTGACCTCATCGGGATTCAACCAGATATTAGCGTGGAAGATATTATCTGCCTCTATCTTCATCCTCCAGCGCTTCTGACTTGCGGACTCAAAATAGAAAACCAATTTAATCCGATAACGCTTTTCGGGATTAAGATTCGGAAAGTGATAGATTAATTTTTGAGAATGATAATCAATCGTCTTTTCTGGTTCAGGCGCAAACTGGAAATAGCCATCCCTCTGGACTGTCCAGGGACTGGGTGCTTCTCTACCCGCATCAACATAGAAATATGCAGGAGTAGGAATAGTAACAGTTTTTGCTCTAATTTCATAAGGTGATTGATTCCCTTCAGTCCATATTGCGGTCAATTTCGGTTCATACGGAGGTGGCCAATATGGTGAACGAGTAACGATACCATGTGAGTATTTTGACATTCCATCGGTCTGGGATAGAATCTGATAGCCTTCATATTCCATATCTTTATAACAGATTTCCCAGTTATTATCGGTTGGTGGATAGATATACTCACTCCAGGTAATCCAGGTTGTTCCTTTACAGATTTGTGGCCATTGGGATTTGCCAGGGGTATTGCTAATGTTGCCTACACGGTAAATTACATTGTTCAACTCGTATGCTCTATATATTTCAATATTATTGACTGTAGAGTCCTCGTAAACATAGTTTATCACCCCATTTGCTTGAACATCAACAAAAGGATGGTGGGAGAATCTGCTATCTTCAGAGACCTGAATTCTATTAACAATCTGATGATTTCCAATATCCCATTTTATCCGAAAGATTTTGTCTTCACGCTGGAATGCGATATAGAGATAATTGCCACCCTGGCTGATGGATGGAAATTCGCAACGGAGCGGAGCCATTGCATATTCTAATTCTGTAAACTGAAAATTAGCAGGATTATTGATATCAAACCAGCCGAGGCAGAGATGGGAAGTGGGTCCATTCATAAATCGGTCGCGCCATTCAAAGACAACATAGCCAATATTCGTTGCTGGGTCAATAATGAAACCGGGTAGATTGACATCAAGATTGAATGGACCGGTAAAAGAAGCAAGTAAGTATGGTTCACTCCAATTCGTGCCATCATATCTTGAAAACCACAATTCTCCGCCAGCAACCATTGGCGTTGGTTCGATATTCCGCTGCCAGATGACATATGGGTAGCCATTATTCGCAACTGTAGAAGCAGGGAAATTTCCGGCCCCAAGCAGTTCTTTGTAGCGCCAAGTTTGCCCTAAATCTGTAGAAAATGCGGCGTAAATGCTATCGCGGGATTGATAGAGTGCACATCGTTTATCTGTGAGAGGATTGGATATCAATTTCTGGGCTGAGTACGCAGTTCCGTAACCTGTAGAACTGAAAAGAATTGTTGGCTGGATGATAAGCGCACGCTTCCCGACCGGATTATAATCCAACCCTGAGCTCACATCCTCCCAAGTCCAACCGCCATTCATGCTACATTCAACACCACCTTGATCGGACTGATTGATCTGTTTATAACCCACGAAGACCACGCCAACACTTTCCGGATCGCATTCTACAGAATAGACCATAATTAAATCTGTAAGGGGTAATTCGTACCATGTATAAGGGGCGCCACAGTGGTCGCTTTTCAACATCGCATTCCAAGTAGGTCCAACACCATCATCCCAGACGCCGGCGTAGAGAGTATCTGCAGAGTAGGGGGTAAACGCTAAACACGAGACTCCCCAGCCTTCTGAGGAAATCACCTCCTCCCAAGTGTAGCCTCCATCGGTGGTTCTTAACACGGGATACCATGAACGACCAGCAGTGGAATCAACGGCGTCAATATAGAACACGGTTTCTGAACTATGTAGCGAGCAAACCAAATCTTCTGGTAGCGCATAAATCTGGAAAGTTTTCACTTCATACCATATTGAACTTCCTGGCGGACGTTTTACAATTGCCCAGAGAAAGAAAGGTATATCCTTACGACAAAGGAGCCATAGAGTACCGTCCATCGCTATATCAAACTGCTGACGGTAGGGATTGTAAAAGTAACCCTGTGGAGGTGGGAAATAGGACCAATTATGCCCACCATTTGAGGAATAATATATTGCGGATCCCCTACAAACTAAATAGAGTTCTCCATGGTTTGTTGGATTAATGACAATTTTGTAAACAGACTCCGGAAGAGGCAGGGACAGTCCATTGTTAATGGGAAACCCAGGAATAGCCCAAATCAGTGCTTTTATATACACCGTCCTTACCCGCTCCAGCATATAGAATATAGTAGCTTGGTGTGGAATCTACTAAGTACCCGGTTATACAGGTAAGAGGCGGCAGTTCATAACCGATGCGAGACCAAGTGTATCCGTAATCTGTGGTTTTAAATAACATCCCATTAGCGACCACATAAATCGCCTCCCCCGCATAAAGCGGTAGAATGCTCAATACTATAGATAGATAGATAGATAGATAGTGCGTAGCATCTTACCTACTATGTTTATTCTGACCCTATTTTTTCTATCCCTTTAAGTGCTGGGTCAAGCACTTAAATTGTGCGATGAATCGCACCGCTACAGAAAGATTTTTTCTTTGTCCTTCCATCACCACCTTTCGCCAAAATCATGGCTTATCGCTAACTATAATATTATACCGCAAACTTCTTCTCTGTCAAGGGTGATTTTTGGAAGGCTGATTCACCACCCGTACTGTTGGATGGTAAGATAGGGCGAATTTCTTTTACAAAAATTTAGGGTAAACCATCAGGTGCATTATATTTTATGCAAGGCTGAAGCCTTGCCCTACAATTTTTGCCTAAATTCTTACTTCACGAGGATATAAAAATATGTAATAAATAGAATGATAATCAGAATCAAAAGTATCACCAGCAAAAAGTGTAGTCCGGTGCTGCTCTTTTTCTGTTTTTTCTTCTTTTTCTTTTCCTTTCCTTTTACAATCGTTGTTGCTTCTTTTGTCTGCTCAATCCGCAAAAGTAAATTTCTGATATTCTCTTCAACCATTGCCTGGTTTTTCCAGCCCAAAAAATTATTCAATGCCTTAAGCATATCTTCAGCGGATTTATAACGCGCCTTTGGATTTCGCTTCATTGCTTTGTTGATAATTCTACTCAATCGCCAGCTGTGATGCGGGTCAATCCAGAAAGGAGATTTATATTTTCCACGGCAAATCTTGGCAATTATCCCATGGCTTTCTTCAGCCACAAAAGGTTTCTTACCTGTTACCATCTCATATAATACAACGCCTAAAGAGAATATATCCGATTGAAAAGAAACTTTTCCACCACCAGCCTGTTCTGGTGACATATAAAATGGCGTGCCGATGATTGCACCAGTTGTGGTCAATTCCGGGGCATCAATATCCCGTGCTACACCAAAATCCGTTAATTTTACCACACCATTCTTTGAGATTAGAATATTTTTCGGTTTGATATCGCGATGGATGATACCATTCTTATGGGCACAGACCAGTGCCTGGCATACCTCGCGGGCAATGGATGCAGCAAGGACAGGATGTAAGGGTGATTCTTTTTCAATTATATCAGCGAGACTCAAACCTTCAATATATTCCATCACTAAATAATGTTCGCCACCTTCACGGAAATAATCATATATCTCAACAATATTTTTATGATTTAAATTGGCACAAATCTTTGCCTCGCGTTTGAATCGTGCCTGGGCTTCACCATCAAGATTTCGCTTCATCTGTTTTATCACCACCACCCGGTCAAGCGACCCCTGTATTGCAGTATAGACTTGAGCCATACCACCCTTACCAATTGATTTCAGGATTTTGTAGTTTCCAATTGTTTGTTCTTTATTCATTTGCTACCACAACCCGATTACGACCCGATGATTTTGCCTTATAAAGGGCAGTATCAGCAGATTTAATAAAGTCGTGAAAACTTGTAAATCGCAAAAAATCCGTAGCAACGCCAATACTAACGGTGATTTTTATCCCGATTATCTCAGCCGATTTTTCTTCCACAATTTTACGCATTGATTCGGCAATCTGGGTTGCACTCGCGCTGTCCATTTTGGGAAACAAAACAACAAACTCTTCACCCCCATAACGGGCGACGATATCATCCTTTCTACATAGTGCCTGAATTATATGTGCTACTCCCCT
>JBDRWI010000067.1:0-11882 GCA_039802265.1 Caldifarciminota bacterium
TAAAGACTAAATGTAAAACGCCATTATCATAGACAATTTTTTCTCCATTCCCTGCGGTTGCACTTGAATCGCTTGAAGTCAAATAGGAGATTGAGAATATATCATTGCTCATATCCGTACCTGTATTATTCGCAATGTCTTTGGAGACTACTTTTATTAAACAATTATCCGATGGATGTTCAGGCACAGTCCAGTTATACTGATAAGAGGCAATCGGCTCAAAGATTGTATCTATTCCCGTTACATTATGCCAGTCTGCACCACTGTTGGTTGAATAGTAGATGGTCTGTAGTCCAATCCTCGTTGTGTCTGTCACATTCCAGATTATTGGATAGACACTACCAATCTCAAGTTTTTCTCCACCATTGGGTTGAATAACTTGAACAAGGGGTGGTTCGGTATCCTCACCAATGAATAACCTCTTTATCGTTCCCCCATGGTCGCCGGTCCACGAAGAATAGGCAAAATGCTCAAGACGGAGTTCCTTTATAACCTCCGGTATCGCATTGTATTCAGCAATATAATCACTGCGTATGTTTCTATAGAACCACTCCCAGGTATTGTAATGCGGTGTCTGGTCGCCCATATCAACCCAGCCAGTATTCTGCCACCAGTTTGAGGCATTCTTTGCATAATACAACCACCTATCCTGCCCTTGATTATCATGAATCAACAAGCCCAATATCAAACTGTGGTCCCTATCATACTGCTCCCAGTAGACTATCGTGTGCTCTTCTACTGGAAGATCTGTGATATCATTTCGGAGTGTTGGGTGATAATCTGTCCAAAATGCACCTTCGCCCTGATTTCCGTTGTTATCAATATAAAGCCTGACCGAATCACCATCAGCAATGCACTTCAAAATGGCATTTGGGTCATTGCCTAAAATTTCCGCATACCAATGATTATTATAAGGAAACTTGCGCCAAACTTTAATATCGTCAATATAGGCACGAAACTCACCGGTCTCTGCATTTTGTCCATCATCGTAGACAACTAAAATATTATCCAAAATCTCACCCGCTGCAGGTGTAAGATTGAATATATACTCCACCCATTGGTCCTGGTCCGAAACAGTATGGACTGCTGGGTGAATCCAAGTCCCGTTCTGGTCAATTATCCAGCCGTATTGATTATGCCAGAAATTCTTAAGATTCAAACCGCCCCAGGTTATCCCATCCAGAGAAATATGACCATAATTGCCAGGTGATTTGGCAACATTTATTTTAAAAGAGATAAAAGTCGGATCATCAGTAATCAATAGATTTTCATCAAAGACCTTAAAGATCGCATAACTGTTAGCATCTGTACTTATGTCCTCCCCTTTTATAAGATATGCCCATTCACTACCATTGGGCGGAACTGGTAATTTATAAAGTCCAGCCGAGTCTGATGTGATGCATTGCTTATTTTTTTCTAAAATGCAATTTTCTAAAGGTTGCGTATGGGTAGGCTCAAAACCTGAATATGAGAAAGCGCTTCTATCTTCAGTAAATCTTAAATCCTTTATTGAGCAACCATGGTCGCCGCTCCAATCTTTTCTTGAATAATGGCCGAGTCTCACTGCCTTTAAAATCTTTGGCGAAGTGCCATATTCATTATAAAAATCATTATAGACATTTCTTGAAAAACCTTCCCATTTGTTATAATTGTATCTCTGGGTTGGGTCACCCATATCAACAACCCCAATTTCCGACCAGTGATTTGGGGCATTCGGCGCATAAGTTAGCCAGCGGTCATCCCCCTGCTCATCCTGAATCAATAGCGAATATAAAGATGCAGTGGCTAAATCATATTGCTGCCAGTAGATAAGCAATTTTTCTCCAACCGTGATATCAGGAATATCTTTTCGCAGCCAAGGCACACTGCTCCAAAATGTATCAGGATATGCACCCTGATTATCCAGCATTAATCTCACACCATCATCGGATTGTGGTTCAAACCGAACACTGGCATTGGTATCATTGGGTGCAACCTCAAAATACCAGGTATTTTCCAGTGGGAATTGGGAGAATATCTGTATGTCATCAATATAAGCAACGAAGTTGCCGGTCTCTTGTGGGTCACGGTCATCATAAATGAGTTCAAGATAGTCAATTGTCTCACCCGCCGCAGGATTGAGGGTAAAGATATATTGAACCCACTGTCCTTTTGGTGCGCTATGCCAGGCTGGATGGATAATCTGCGAGGTCTGGTCTATTATCCGATTGTATTTTGTCCAGGCCCTCAAAATCTTGCCTGATTTCGTATGGCAATCAACACAGATATGACCGGAGTCCGTAGGCGCTTCTTTTACATATATCCAAAAGGAAAGATAGTTATTACTGGTGATTGGAAAGTCATAGTCCAGTATCTTAAAAATGACATAATTATTGCCTGATGTCCCATAGTCATTGCCATAAATTTTATACATCTTATCACCAGAGTGTGGATTTACACCGCCCTCTGGACCACTCCGTAGAGCACCATAATTATTTACACCATCAACACCAATAAGAGTGTTTTCCAGACATGGTGCATCGCCATCTTCAAAACCGCAATAATTGAAAGTAGTAATTGAAAAAGTAAAATCACTCTCATCCCTTGTTTTATTTCCCGCATAATCCGAAACCACGACCAGTATTTTACAATCACTTGAATTAACATAAGGCACAAGCCAGTCATAACTTCTTGTATCACCAGAAAGATTAACCACAATTGGCTCCCAAGTATTACCACCGTCCGTTGTAAGCAAAATAGAATCAATTTTTGCAATCACAACATTGTCCTCAGCAGTCCAGGTAATAGTATGAACTTCACCAGCATAGAAACTCTCGCCTCCGTTTGGAAAGACCATAGTAGTCTTTGGTAGTATTTCTACTTTCCTGAATGTAAGATAAAATTGGGTATTGGTTGAATTGCCTTCAGTCCAGATAACATAAAGAGCATCTTTTTGTGGAGAAATATCAGCATGAGGGTAAATTGACCAGCGGCCGGCAGTTTGAGATAAATTTACGGGTGGCGATGCCTGTCCATCATACACTTCAGCGTAATAAATGTTTTTGTTTTTCTCCCAGACGACATAATTATTATTAGCAACAATCCCCCAGTCACCATTATCTATAATCACAGGGGCCGATAAAATGTAGTTTGCACCATCCCACACGAGATTATGATAATCAATTTTATACCCACCTGATGAATTTGTCAAAACTAAACTGAGAGTATCAGTGCTACCAGAAAGATATGGGTGAAGACCATACGCAAGCCATTGCTCATCTGACCACGAACCCCCTGAAAAATTTCTATATCTAAAGTAAATGTCCGCATAATCTTCATATGTGCTGTAAACGAGGGCAAGTCTACCTGATAAATCATAGGCAACACAAGGATTGTAGCGCCAGTTTGCGATGGGACGTTGGCTATAAGCACTGGTTTGAAGCGAGAAACTTGAAACCCAGATATTGTGATTCGGCCCTTCCTCAATCGCAACAAACCCACTATCCTGGGCAATAATAAATGAAATTGGCCGCATCGGTGCTGGTTGGGGATGTTGGTCAGGACCTTCATCTTTAGGATAAGGACCATATTCTACTAAAAAGATTTTCTTGTGTTGCCATGAGGTTGTATAATAGGAATGATAAAACTCCAAGACCCAATACCACGGTTTGGGCATACCATAATACCAGGTATTATACCATTTACCCCAGACAATGTGTGATTTGCCCTGTTGGTCTACAGCAATCGCTGGATAATTTTTATCGCAACCAGCAACACTCTGGATAACCGAAAATGTATTGCCCTCGTCGGTAGATAATGCATCCTTTACATCGTGCTGATAATTATCGTAGTAAACAACATAAATATTCTGGGGATTTTGAGGGTCTACTGCAATCTTATTGCCTGTGTTATATGCAGTCATCAATGAATCATCCGTTGCTAAGGCACCAGCAACCTTCCCTTTTTCATTTGAAAAAGATGAGATGTGGTTTTGGTCGTCAACAGCAACAACGCGATAGGTATATAGAGTGTAAAGTGTTACAGTATTATCAGAGAAAGTATCAGTAGGCGCATTTACCCAACCATAGCCCTCTTGCCAACCCCCATTGTTTACTTTTCTATCAATTCTAAATTGATTAGAGTGTGCCGATTTATCCTGCCATTTAATAACCATCCGATGTGGAGTTTCAAATCTATCCGCTACTGAGAGTAAACTTGGTTCATTAAGCCAGGGAACAGAGACTGATATAGTCGCAGAAGGAGACAATAAATTCCCTTGTTTTGCGCACACCTCATATTCATAGATTGTGCCTCTATTGACTGTATTATCCACCCAGTAGGTTTGTTCTGGTGAGGAAGTGCCAATTTGGGACCAGGAACCTCCTGCAATCCTTCTTCTAATTACATAACAATCAATCACCTTGGGCACCGAATAATCCCAGCGGATTTTTACTTCGTCTTCTTTGGCATAATCACAGCGGAGATTGGTAACCGGGTCAGGGGTATAACCAACTTCGTTGAAGAATTTGGCGATAAGTTCAGCGGTAGATTTGCAGGCAAGCGGCATCATTGCTTTTGCGACCATTGTTTTTTGGTCATTATGGCCACCCCACATCCAGGAGGCCCAGGTGGGCAAGCCATCACAAAAATAGAGATAACCCCTGGCAGTATTCCCAAGGTCAACGACTTTATCACTCACATCAAAATTGGGATTTAATGCAGCTGAATTGGGATAAAATTGAGTTTCCGAAAGCGCTACAACATCGCACGTATCCTCATACCAGCCATGACCAATTTGCGCCATTAATCCATAAAGCCCGGCAGGCGCGCGATGATTGGGTTGAACACCATCCTGAATAAAATGACATGCTCGTCCTAACCAGCGCAAAGCCTGGGTTCTATTACCAGAATTCCATTCTTGTTTTGCCCAATTGTAATACTCTTCGCATATATTATGCGCATGACCAATTGTCCAAAAAGTCTGCGGCGATGTGCTACGCCCGTGGGCTAATGGGCAGAATCCGAGGTAAATGGTATTTTTGTTACCAAAAGTTGCAAAATTATCTGGCCACATCGCGCTCACGGCAAGATTCTGCGCATAAGTGTAGTCAGGATAATTTGCTTTATCAGTCACAGTAAAAACTGAGGAACCGATTAAACCCCACAGTCCTGAAGTTAGTAATTCTCCAGCAGTCAAGCCTGGCCCCCAAACCCAGATTAACGCTGCCAAAAGAAAAACTCCACCTACAACACCCCCAGTGATATCCTTAAGACCATTTTCATTTGCCCAACATCTAATTGTATCACCAAGAACAAAACTACCTGGCAACCGGTCTATCAAATATCCAACCGTAGTCTGCTGCACTTTCATTGTCGGATGGACCTCTGTGCCCCAGAGACACATATTGGATGGAGCACTGTCTGGATACTGAAAAGTAGTGGAATAAGGGAAATTAACGCGTTCGTTGAAAATGTTATAGTGAACATATTTAGCATAGCCAGAATAATTTGCATTATTTAAGAGGTATGTTGTTTTAATTGTAATTCGGCCATGAGTATTGCCCCAATACCCATTTACACAACACCAAGGCAATAACATAATGAATACAATCAATAATTTTTTCATAATTCCCCTTTTCAATTTAATCCAACTCAAATTTACTAAGTCCTGAAAGTGTAAGAAACCATTTGTTATTGTGCCGGTCAATGAAAATTCCTTTTACATATTCATCTAATAACCCTGAATTTCCCGCATTACTATATCCTCCTTGATTATAACTATGATATTCTGTAATATTCCCTTGTGAATATTTTACAATGCCTAAATTTAGATCAAGCCAAAGATCATTATTTGTATCAAAAGCGAACTTACCCGGACTACAAGCTAAGTAGTCAATTTGCTCTTTTTTCCAAATTCCGTTAATAAACTTATAAAAAATTAAGTAATAAGGTTCTGGTTTAAATAGACCAGTCCATATTACGCCAGTTCTATCACAAGTCACACCCGAAAAATAGGTAACTGAATCACCGGTCGAAGGTGAATTGGGTATCCAAAATTTCACCGTCCTATCGAATTGAGCGAAACCTTTTGGTGTGAGACATATAACATTGTTATCTCCATCTATTTCCACTGTAATCATGTAATTATCGGGCAAACCATTATTTACGGTGAATGTATCCCACTTTACACCGTCGTATTGCATTATACCCCTTATAGTTCCAATCCAGATTTTACTACTTTTATCAATTCTAATTACCGTTACCGAATCACTAACTAATCCAGATTGCTTATTATAAGTCCGCCAAATAGTTCCATCATAGATTGCAAACCCTTGGTCTTTGAAACCTACATAAAGTTTTCCATTATCGGCACCATAAACATCAGATACAAACACTGGTTCACTTATACCAATTACGCTCGCCGGTATTCTTTGCCAGTTTTTCCCATCAAAGCGAAATAACCCTTCGGTTCCGTTGACTTCACCACCCATCCAGATATTCCCCTGCAAATCATCAGTCATACAAGTTGGGAATACTTCAGGATAATTCACCCAGCCAATCATCTCTTCGGGGGTTGGTGACTGGATATCATACTGGCCAATATGACCCAGTTCCCAGCAACCAGTTACAAAAACTATCATTAAACTGAACCACAACACGATTATTAAATTAAAAAATAATCTTTTCATGATAATTCCTTTTTTATAAAATGACATGCTCGTCCTAACCAGCGCAAAGCCTGGGTTCTATTACCAGAATTCCATTCTTGTTTTGCCCAATTGTAATACTCTTCGCATATATTATGCGCATGACCAATTGTCCAAAAAGTCTGCGGCGATGTGCTACGCCCGTGGGCTAATGGGCAGAATCCGAGGTAAATGGTATTTTTGTTACCAAAAGTTGCAAAATTATCTGGCCACATCGCGCTCACGGCAAGATTCTGCGCATAAGTGTAGTCAGGATAATTTGCTTTATCAGTCACAGTAAAAACTGAGGAACCGATTAAACCCCACAGTCCTGAAGTTAGTAATTCTCCAGCAGTCAAGCCTGGCCCCCAAACCCAGATTAACGCTGCCAAAAGAAAAACTCCACCTACAACACCCCCAGTGATATCCTTAAGACCATTTTCATTTGCCCAACATCTAATTGTATCACCAAGAACAAAACTACCTGGCAACCGGTCTATCAAATATCCAACCGTAGTCTGCTGCACTTTCATTGTCGGATGGACCTCTGTGCCCCATCTAACAAACGTATCCGGGTCTATTGGTGAGATATTATTAGGAGGATGCCATATATTACATTCTTGCAAATATTGGCGATTGCTATTATAGATTTGGTAGTAGATGTATTTTGCGACACCTGTATAACCCCCATTCTCTAAAAGCATAGGTGCTTTCAGCATAATACGTCCGTGCGTTCCACCTTGATACCCCTCATTGACAAATGGAATTAAAACAATAAATACAAATGGAACAATAAATTTTTTCACAATCACCTCACATTTTTTATTACTCTAATTCATACCTACTCGTGCCACACCAGCTGGTAAACTCTTTAAGGTATTTATTTGTGGCAAACCATTTATTATTTTTTCGATCAATGTAAACAAAAGAAATCGCATTATTTAATAACCCACAATTCCCTCTTGGGTCATTATAATTAATCCTTGCATGACTATAAAAATCTTTCCACTCGTTATTTTCAAACTTCGATACCCCATACCAGGCTATCCAAATATTATTTTTTGAATCAAAATCAAATACCGATGAACTCCTTCCGATATCTTTCTTACTGATATTCCCGTTTTCAAAAATGAAAAATTTACCTCCCACTCCCATCTGCTCGGGGAACCAAATTCTGCCATTCCTATCTAAAACTAGAGAGTGAAGAGCATAAATCGCCCCAGTGTCTACTAAGAAAGATTGCCATTCATTACCATTGTAAAAGGCGAATCCGCTATCTGTGAGACAGAGAATAAATCCATATCCATCAATTTCTAAATCAAGAATTTTATTACTCGGTAATCCATCATTTACCGTGAATGTCTCCCAAGTCGTTAAGTTTGTTCTCGTTAGTCCCGATTTTGTTCCAATCCAGATTTTACTACTTTTATCAATTCTAATTACCGTTACCGAATCACTAACTAATCCAGATTGTTTATTATAAGTCCGCCAAATAGTTCCATCATAGATTGCAAACCCTTGGTCTTTGAAACCTACATAAAGTTTTCCATTATCGGCGCCATAAACATCAGATACAAACACTGGTTCACTTATACTGATTACACTCGCCGGTATTCTCTGCCAGTTTTCTCCATCAAAGCGGAATAATCCTTCGGTTCCACTAACTTCCCCACCCATCCAGATATTCCCCTGCAAATCATCAGTCATACAAGTTGGGAATACTTCAGGATAATTCACCCAACCAATCATCTCTTCCGGGGTTGGTGACTGGATATCATGCTGCCCAATATGACCTAATTCCCAACAGTTTATTGTAAAAATAATAAACAAAACAAGGAGCATAATTTCTAATTTGTTTCTCATAGTTCCTTTCCTTTTTTTATCAAAATGCTCAATCCTAAATATACTTTATAATAACGCCACAACCACCAAGCGTTACGGAAACTGCGCACTTCACCTTGCTCAACCATCTCGGTTTGTAAAGAATATTCATCAAACGCTTGTTTAGGTAAAAAACAGAGACCACAGCGGAAATAACTGGGTAAATTCTGCTTAACATTAAATTTGAAACTTACCCCTATAATATATGCTAAAAGATTCTCTTTTGACCATCGTTTCTCACCCAGACGATAGAATTCGCCCTGTGAATAGAAACCCTCACCCATCAACCATAACCTTTCACTCAAAGCAAATTGTAAACCAAATCCTAACATCGGCACAATCTTTAACTTCATCTTATCAAGATAGAAATCTAAAGGCCCCAAACTCTTACCAAAATTATTCCAGCCATAATTGGCAAAGGCGTGCAAGGTAATTATCTGCCCTGAATGTTTACTTAAAACTAAACATCCCCGCAGACCAGTAAGATAACGTCCAGATATTGAACCCCAACCTTTCGCCTCAATTTCTGTACTAATGGCAACTGGTTTACTCTCAAAGTCATCCCATAAGCCAAACTTGAAACCCAATGCACCATAATAATTCCAATAATCGCCTTTTGCAGTATACCATAACGCCCCGGATAAAAGTTCAACATTTTTATTAAGTCCGTAGCGCAAATGAAAAGGGAAATTCCAAGTCAACGCCTTTTGCTCAAGCACATAAGCACTTGGCACAACAAAAATCGGTTCACTCCGCCAAACTTGATTATTAGGGGTAAAAGTTAAAAAAATAAAATTAAAGATTATTATATTCATTGCAACTGATAACTGACTAATCTTGTCGTTCTAATCTCAATACGTTCAGGTATTGCTAAAGAATCCTTAACCATCCCTACACCATCGGCAAACCAGATATATTGAATTATCGTGTAATTGCCCAGCAATGTATCTTCTTTTTCAAATTGGGTTTTCACCTTCCAGCAATTTGCAAATGTGCCTGCGGGCACAGTTACATTTTCTTTACCTATACATTTAAATTCTACTTCAATCGGCTCGGAATGGGTTATTGTTTCAATCGGTGTTTTCCAGGACTGACCCACTGCAATAGGAGTTGCTAACATAGTAGTCGCTAAGCCACCGAGGGTATCTTTCATAATAAAACCACTCGGCACTTGCGCCATAAAATTATTCGTGAAATCTTCCCAGGTAGATGCCGAATCCCAAATATCCTGGGGCAAAGAATCAGGCCAGGGATAACTGGTGAAACCATAAAAAATTGTATCACCTTTTTGAAATTGCTTCATGATGGTGATTGAAAATCCATTATCATACTCCCAGCGATTACCGACGGCTAATGGAAAATAAAAATCATCCGCCATTAGTAGTCTTAAACTATTGACCATCAAAACAATCAAAAATTTCTGCATTTCCTACCTCCCTTTAATTCATTGTCCCATCTTTCCTTCATTAGAGAATACCCGCCACTTCAGGAAGGTGTCTCTAACAGGTTTTACTTTTCAATCTGGTATTTGCCCTTTTAGAAAAACCAAATTTCCCGCTTCTCTTTTTTAAAAACCGCATTTCTATTACTTAAGACTCAAGCATCGGTTTCTCAAATTCCAATAACCAAATCTAACTGTATTATACATCAGATTTGCCAATTGTCAAGCCCCGAATTTTTCACCCCCATCACCCTGTGGGTCAATTATTAACTTTACTGAATCACCCTGGGCAACGAAATTCATATTAAAATTCGGGTCACCATAAGTTGGGTCAGTTGGAAACTTCTCACAATGCCAGGTATTGGGAATTGGAAAACTATCAAGAACTTCAATATCATCAATATAGCCTTCAAAATAACCAATCTCTGAATTATCGTGGTCATCATAAATCAAAACCAGATAGTCAATTGTTTCTTTTACTGCCGGATTAAAAGAAAAGACATACTGACACCACTCGCCTTTCGGTGCAGAATGCAGTGCCGGATGAATCCTCTGTCCAGTTTGGTCTAACACATAACCGAATCTATTCCAATTTCGCAAAATCTCACCATCCTTTGTATAGGCATCCATACAGATATGACCAGAATCGGTTGGCGCATCTTCAATATAGAGCCAGAAAGAAAAATAAGTGGAGTCGTGCACCACAAAATCATAAGGAAAGACCTTGAAGATCACAAAACTATTCTGACTTGTAGATGTATCCACACCAGAAATCTTGAACATAAAATTCCCGGAATGGGGACCAACACCGTTCATATAGCCACTTACTACCCTTCCCTCACAGTCCTTAACACCTTGGGCATCAACGAGAATATTATCTAAACCAGCCGGGTCTGTATATTCAAACCCTGAATAGGTAAAATACTTTGTCCCAAAGACCCCATCCGATTCATCCCTTGACCGATTGCCGCTGGCATCTGATGCAACAACTTTGATTTTATATTGCTCGCACCATTCAGGCACAGTCCACTCGTAAGAAACTGTGGTTGCGGGCAAATTCACCGCAATCACATTCCAGGTCTGCCCGGCATTCGTTGAATATAAGACGCTATCAACCTTCCCTGTCTTTACATTATCCATTGCATACCAGCAAATATTTATCTTCTGTTCAACATGCAGACTCTCGCCACCATTTGGATAAGAGACAATCACCTGCGGCGGAATTGTATCAATCAATAGATTCAAATTGTCAAACCAGGCATCGCCAACAAATGCCGGATTGCCATAGAGCATTACTTGAATTGTGTCCTCGTAAGAACGAGTGGTTAGAGAATCGCAGACATAGGTCCAATCAGTATTTCCTGAGACATAACCAAAGTCCCGATGGTGATTTGTATCTGGATGCTGATGCCAGACACCAAATGCTAAATTCGCATAGCCGGCGGTTGCTTCTGTTTTTATATAACCCTGAAGCCAGTATAATTTATTCGGTTCAACTGGAATCTTCTCTTGATAAAAACCAAAATAACTTGCTGAAGCACTTCTTTTAATATGCGCGGAAAATTGTCCATCCTGAATCTCTTGCCAGTCCGCCTCAAATAAATCACCAGTGCCATAACTATTCCATAGATAAGGCTTATTTTCAGAAACCTCCTCAAAATTGGGATTAAAGACAAGTTCTTTGGTCGTGGTAAATGGACCAACTTCTTTGGCACACATCATTCCCGCACCATCATAAGCCACTATTTTTATCTTTAGCCCTGAAACGAGTGTATCTGGCACAGTCCAGTTTAACTGTTGTATAGAACCGGATAAATCTCCACCAATCTGGGTATAGGTTGTCCCATTATCAAGGCTGTAATAAACCCTGTGTTTTACTACACCAACATTATCCG
>JBDRWI010000068.1:0-10957 GCA_039802265.1 Caldifarciminota bacterium
TCTTTTAATATCTTCCCATATGGATTATCCATTAGCAAATGTCCAAGATTTTCCATTTCTCTTATATTTTTATGGAATTGATAACTCATCAAAAATGCCTTGCTCCGCCTGTTGGTCAGTGCCAGTTCATATAACTTTTTAAAAAACAGCGCCCAGGACCAGATAGAGAAAATAACTAAAATAATCATTATTATCTGGGCAGCAAGTCCGGATTCAATGAAGACACGGAATATATTCACTTTTTCAACCTTTCTTTTGCAAGTGAGGCTTCAGGGGCATTGGGAAACTCCTGAATTACCCTTTCAAAATATGTCTTTGCAGTCTTGGTATCTTTTGCCTCCTCGTAAATTATACCGATTTTATACAAGGCGGTGGGGCGTTTGTTACTCTGGGGATATTTGTTAATTAACTCATTGAAGGTATCAACTGCATCCTGGCGTTTGCCCAAAGAGTAATAACATTCCCCGATCCAGTATAATGCATTATCCGAGAGCGGGGAATCAGGGGTAACTTTCAAATAAGAACGAAATCCAGTTATTGCCTCACTATAATTGCCTTTCACATAATTAAGATAAGCAGATTCATAGATCATCCTTGCTTCAGGAGTTACTGAAGAAATATCTTCGGAGTCACTTACTACTTTTTTGCCCCGTGATAATCTTTCATTTATCTGGGTTAATTGTGATTCCTGTTCACTCAACCTTGTATTTAACATTTCAAGTTTTTCGGCGAGTTCTTCAGATTTTGTATAATAGTCAGTGCGCAGTTGTGCTATCTCTCTTGATTGTTCCTCCAGGATGCTATCAAATTTTGTTGTGTAGTACCTTAGACTATCCATCTGCCAGTTGAAATTATTGAAACGCGTACGATTGAAGCAACCAAAACCACAAAGAAACATAAGAGGAATAATAGGATATAAGGGATTTACAGGGGATATCATGAGTAAAAGTTTAGATTGCCCTTTATTCCTCATAATATCCCCTGATATCCCTTGATTTTTCCTTTTTTCACTTCTTATTTCATTATTGTAAATTCACAACGTCGGTTTCTTTCTAATACCTTCGGGTCTAAAGGTCTTTCTTCACCATAACTCACCGTAGATAATCTATCCGATGCAATCCCCAACATGATTAGATAATCCCTTGCTGATTTTGCCCTGCGCTCTCCGAGAGCCATATTATACTCGGCAGTTCCGATCTCACAGCAGTGTCCTTCTATTATTATTTTTACTTCCGGATATAATTTCAGAATCTCGGCATTCTTTTTCAGAGTTTCGGCTGCATCTTTTCTAATATCGGATTTATCAAAGTCAAAGAATATTCGCTCCAATACCAGGGCGGGCTTGGTTTCTATAATCGTAGTCTCAGGTGGCGCAGTAATTACTTCTGGAGGAGTTTCAACCGGCTTTACCGCCTGCTTCTTGGGACAGCCAAGGAAAACAATAGCGATTAATATTATTGGTAATGTTAATTTAAAGAAACGCATTATGCCTCCTTCCATAGGTTAATTATATTAAAATTGCATTCAAAGTCAAGAAAAATCTGGTTTAAGGGTAGGACTATTGGATCATCAAAATAGATGAACCAGAAACCTTTGAATGTTTTATGTTCATTAGTGCCTGATTTGCATCTTCTAAGCGATATTCATTTATCTCAGTCTTAATCTTGAATTCCTGTGCAAGATTCAAAAACTCCCTTACATTCTGCCGTGATGTATGGGCAACTGATGTAAGGGTCTTTTCTGGATAGATATGAGAATAATCAAAACCTGGTAGCGGTGTAGTATAAATGCCGGCGGAAACGACGATTCCCCCTTTATTAATCTTCTTTAATGCCTTCACCAGAAGTTCCCCACTTGGAGCAAAGACAATTACGGCATCAAGCAATGTCCCCATATCATCATCAATCCTGCCGGTCCATCTTGCGCCAAGTTTTTCAGCGAGTTTTAGTTCCTTTTCAGTCCGTGATACAACATAGGCATCTATACCGAGATGAACACAAACCTGGAGTAAGATATGGGCACTTGAGCCGAAACCGAACAAACCCAATCTTCCGGAGTTTTTCAATCCCGTTGCCTTGAATGCCTGATAGCCAATGACCCCGGCACATAGGAGGGGGGCTACTTCTCTGTCGCTATAATTTTCGGGAAGCGAATAGGCAAATTCTTCATCAACAATCACATATTCCGCAAATCCTCCATCTGCATCATAGCCCGTAAACATCGGGTTATCGCAGAGGTTCTCTCTATCCATTTTACAGTATTTACACCTACCGCAGGTCTTATACAACCATGGTACACCGAGTCTATCGCCAAATTCGTATTTTTTTGCGTCTTTACCGAGTTGATCAACCCTGCCAACAATCTGATGCCCCGGGACAACCGGCATCTTATGCGCTGGTAATTCACCTTCAACGATATGCAAATCAGTCCGGCATACTCCGCAGACACTTATCCTTAATCTAATTTCAGTTCCCGCCGGCTCTGGTGCCGGAATATCCTCCAATTTTAAAGGAAGGGCTTCAATCCGGTCCTGTTTTTTTAAAACCATTGCCTTCATATTATCTATTATACTTAGAATTTCCAGATAGGCAATACCACGCCGATGTCTTCTAATTGCCCTGTTTTAAAGCATTGACACACTTTAAAAATAGAATATTATTTAATATGGCGCGGCGATTCAAGTTTACCCCTTATCTCTTTTTATTACCTGCCCTCCTTGTGATTTTTATCTTCCGTCTCTACCCAATAATCCAGGCTATAAGGATGAGTTTTTATAAATGGTCTATTGCCGGGCCATTGAAGTTTATCTGGTTTAAGAACTATTTGAGACTCTTTATTGACCCCAAATTCTATCAATCACTGAGCAACACATTCTGGTACGTCATTGGTGTCGTGCCGCCAACAATTGCATTATCTGTAATTATTGCCTATCTTTTGAATCAGAAAATAAAAGGGCAGGGTGTTTACCGCACTGTCTATTATTTACCGGTGGTTACTTCTATTGTGGCAATCAGTGTGGTATGGCGCTGGATATTCAATCCGGACCGGGGGCTTTTCAATGCAATACTTGGTCTTTTCGGAATCACCGGCCTGCGATGGTTAAATGATTCAAGAGGAGTCTTTGAGATTATCCTTGCCCATTTAGGGATTCACCTTAATGGTTTCTTTGCCGGACCATCAATTGCCCTCTGTGCCTTGATAATTATGGCAGTATGGCACAATCTCGGTTATTGTATTATTATTGCCCTGGCTGGATTGCAGAATATCCCCGCCCAGTATTATGAGGCAGCAAGACTTGATGGGGCAAATAACTGGAATCTATTCTGGCGTATTACAATCCCCATCCTCTCGCCCACAATATTCTATTTATTAATCACCCAATCAATCATTGCCTTTAACACATTTACCCCGGTCTATGTGATGACCCAGCCACCGGGTGGTCCCTTGGGCACAACCAGCCTTGTCGTCTATTATCTTTACGAACAGTCATTTAGACTGTGGAACTTAGGTTATGCCAATGCCATTGCCTTTGTCCTGTTTATTATTATCTTTCTGTTAACCCAGTTTCAGAAACGATTCATTGAACAGTGGGTTTACTATGAATAAGGGAAGGTTGAATAAAGGTAAAGTATTTGTCCACATAATCTTAATATTCGGTGCATTATGGATGCTTTTGCCTTTCTTCTGGATGGTTTCCACGTCACTTAAGGACCAGAATGAGGCATTAAGATTTCCCCCCACATTGCTTCCTGAACGATTTCTCTTCCGCAACTTTATTGAGGCATTCCGAGAGGTCAATTTTACCCGGTACTTTATCAATACAATAATTATGACCTTCGGTACCACCCTGCTTGTTTATATTACCACAATCCTTGCGGCATACGCCTTCGCCCGTTTGCAATTTTATGGGCGTGATTTTCTGTTCACCCTATTTCTGGCGATGATGATGGTGCCAATGCCGGTCTATCTTGCGCCCAGTTATGTCATCCTGAGCACCCTCAAATGGATTGATACCTTTGCTGCCCTGATCATCCCCTGGAGTGTGAACATTTTTGCTGTCTTTCTTTTAAGACAGCACTTCAAGACCCTGCCCCGGGATTTATTTGATGCGGCCAAGATAGATGGACTGAATCATCTGCAGATTCTCTGGTATATAATCCTGCCATTATCAAAGCCGGTTCTGGTAACCATTGGAATATTTGAGATTATTTCCAACTGGAATTCATTCTTATGGCCCCTAATTGTAACCCATTCAGATTCAATGCGCACCATCCAGACCGGACTTGCCTACTTTGCCCAGGCTGAATCCACAAACTATCCCCTGCTTTGTGCGGCATCTACATTTACCACATTACCCTTAATTATTATGTATTTCTTTGTCCAGCGTCAGATTATGGAATCTTATGCACGAACCGGCTTGAAGGAATAGGGTAAGTGGACTATGCAGGAAGGTTACCAGGTTGAATGGCATTCAGGAAAAGATGCCCGGACCTATCCAAAACGAATAAAGGTCAAAGGAATCTGGCGCGAGGTCTTTAGTTTTAAAAAGGAGATTAGAGAAGACATTTCCACCCGAAGGCGAATTGTGATCTTCTATTGCGATATTGGGGACAATGAAATAATCAAGGTTAAGGAAACATTATAGTTGACTTTTCTTGTAAATTCAGTAAAATATACCATGCCAAAGATAGGGCGGTTAGCTCAGTTCTGGTTAGAGCGTCTGCTTGACATGCAGGAGGTCACCCGTTCAAGTCGGGTACCGCCCATTTACCTTTATTACGAATTCCGAAATTTGAAACAGATTCTGATATCCTGGATTTTAAGGTATAGTTATTGGGTTGAAGTCATAAGGCTGGTTTGGTTAAAAGAGGCCGGCAACCCAACCAGGCCTCGGTAATTATGGAAGAGGTCCTTGAACTGCTGATGAGAATAAAGGACCTTGATGAGGAGATAAATAAGAACAGACATGAGTTAAACGAAATACCCAATCTCATTTCAAAACTTCAGAGAGATATTGACCGGGCAAACAATCAATTAAATCAAAGCAAGAATCGTCTTTCAGAAATTAAAAAGTTATTCAAACTAAAAGAGGGTGATATTGCAGAGAATGAATCAAAGATCGAAAAATTGAATCAGCAGATGCATTCAGTAAAGACAAATGAAGAATACCGGGCAATGATAAAAGAAATAGAGTATTTAAAGAATACCAATCGTAAGATAGAAGATGAAATGATAGAACTCCTGGAGGAAGAAGAAAGACTCACAAACGGAATAACAAAACTGGAGCAGGATACCAGAAGGCTGAACAATGAGAAGATAAAAGAAATTGAGGAACTCAAAAAAAGGCGTGAAGAGCTTAACGAAAGGCAGAAGATTGCAGAATCCACATTTCAGGACCAGATTACCAGATTACCTGCGGATGTCAGGGCAATATACAATCGGATTGTTAAGGTCCGCACACAACCGATATGTGTGGTAAGCAATGAGGGGGTGTGCACGGGATGTTTTTTTAATCTCACCCCCCAGACCCTGAATGAGTTGAAGCAGAAAAACCACCTTGTGCTCTGTGATAATTGTGGACGCATTCTGATTTATGAGTAGCAATGATTATGTCATTTTTGTTGATGGTTCATCGCGGGGAAATCCAGGGCCAGCCGGGATTGGGATTGTAGTATTCAATGGAAAAGACCCATCAAATCCAATTAAGGAAATTGCCAGGCCAATTGGTTATGCAACAAACAACATTGCTGAATATGAGGCGCTCATCTATGCCCTAAAATGGCTATTGAACAATCAATCTGCGACAGCGCTGATAAAGATGGATTCGTCTTTGGTCTATAATCAACTTATGGGTAATTACCGTATCAAATCGCCGGAGATGGCAAGACTTGTAAGGCGTATCCAAATACTAAAAGACAAGCTGCAGAGTATTTCCTTTGAGCTCATTCCCCGCAGTGAAAATAAACGGGCAAATCGCCTGGCACAGCAGGTAACCAAAAAAATCTCTGAAGCAGCAAAATTACGGAAAAGTTGAATTGGTCATTATAAATTTTATCCTTGCAATTGATATCATCTATACCGCAGGTATCGGTGGTGAATTTCTTGGTTGTGGATGTCCGGGTGAAGAGGGGGGTATTGCGAGGATTGCCTACTACATTAAAAATACACCCCACCAGCTACTTATTGATGCGGGCGGAATATTTGGTAAGAATCGATTTGTTGATTCGATTGCTGTTACCAATCTAACTGATTATGGTTTTGATGCACTTTGTGTTTCACCCGATGAATTGATTTTTGGACCGGAATTTATAACCAGGCTTAACAGTGTTGCGCCCTTTTTATGTTCAAATGTTCGTTATTCCGGAGCACCCATTGCCCGGGAGTATATCATAAAGGATTGTAATGGAGTTAAAGTAGTCTTGACGGCGGTCATCGAAGAAGGAATTATAAGCGGAATAAAAGACCTTGAAGTATCTGAGTCAGAAAAGGCAATTAACCATATCAAATCCCTCCCTGAGATAAGGGATTACGACTTTTTTATCAATATCAAAAACGGCCGAGACCGCACAATTTCCATTGAGAAAATTGGGGCGGTTAAGGCAAATTGGTCACGCCGTATCGGACTCTTAAGAATTGAAAAGAATAACTTAAAAAATACAGTAACCTTCCTTGATTCAACCATTCCCGAAGATTCCGTCACCCGGGTGAAGATTAATTTATTCTTGGATTATCTCCATAGTTTGCCCGCTCAGAAGGTAATTTCTGATTTTCCAGCCCGGGTTCCAATTGTATATTATTATAATAACGAGGACGATAGTGTTATGAAATATCTTCTGCCCACGATAGTTAAGAGATACTATGGAATGGTTGGTGTGACCTATATAAAGAAGACCGAGGCAATGCCCGGGTTGAAGATAAAAGGAGAGGTATATCAGGGACTCTCATCTGATTCAATCATTACCTTTGTGAATGAAAAAATCTATCAGGCGATTGAGAATGGCGGCGATAACAATGTGCAGGTAGTATATTTCCCGAATATAAACTGCCCCGAATGCGAACGCTACAATCTCCTCCTAAAGGCATTTGCGACCGCGAATCCCGAAATAACTGTTGTTAGCTCTTTAGATGAAGTCCTCCTTGAAAGATTTTATGAGGTTTATTGTGTGCCACCAGAAAAAAGGCTGAAGCCAATCATCTTTATGGGAATTCGTTATCTCGGTCAGGAAGATATAAGCACAAAAAATCTTTATGTTGAAGGCAAAATCCCCTGGCTCAAGATTTACGGCATTGAAAAATGAAGATAATGTGGGAAATTAATCCAGCACGTCTGTTAATATCGGGCTATATTATTATTATCTTGATCGGGGCAATTCTACTTTCTTTACCCTTTGCTACGACCCGGGGGATTTCCTTCATTGATGCCCTTTTCACATCTACATCCGCAGTATGCGTAACCGGTCTGATTGTAAAAAATACTGCCCTTGATTTCACACTCTGGGGTAAACTGATCATTCTAATCTTGATTCAAATTGGTGGCCTTGGCTACATGACACTCTCCACTACATTCTTTTACTTTTTGGGTAAAAAGATTTCCCTCCATGAACGGATACTATTCAAGGAATCCTTGAATCTCCTTAACTACGAAAATCTTATGCGTTTCGCCTGGCGGGTTTTGAGAATCACAATTGTTCTTGAGTTAATCGGTACAGTTTTATACTACATTGAATTTTCCCGAAATTTTTCTCCGCTGGTGGCGCTTGGGCATTCAATATTTCATTCGGTATCCTCTTTCTGTAATGCTGGATTTTCTACATTTTCCGAAAATCTATCTTTTTATTCAAATTCTAAATTGGTGCCGCTCACCTGTGCAATTTTGCTAATAATTGGTGGAATTGGATTCGTCGTTATTTCTGATATCTATTATGTATTAATCAAAAGAACGAAGAAAGGACTGGCGCTCCACACAAAAATGGTTCTCAAGACAACCGTATTCCTCGTACTATTCGGGACAATTTTTATCTTCTTAACCGAAGGCAACACCGTCCTGAAGAATTACCCTCTGGACCAAAAGATTATCAACTCATTCTTTCATGCAGTTACCCCGCGGACCGCCGGTTTCAACACCGTCGATATCTCCTTATTCTCATCCCCTACAATATTTCTGATTATAATCTTTATGTTCATTGGCGCCTCACCGGGCGGAACCGGTGGTGGTGTAAAGACAACCACAATTATGCTCCTTTGGAAGTGGGTAAAAGAACTCTTGCTGGGCAATTATAACAATATCACAATTATGAAAAAGAGGATTCCTCACGAGCAGGTATTTCGGGCATTTTTGTTAATCTTCTCTTCGGGATTATTAATTTTCTTATGTTTCTTTGTAGTATTAATTATTGAGCGAACCGCACCATTGAAACTCTTATTTGAAATGTTCTCGGCATTTGGGACGGTTGGTTTATCACTGGGTTCCGATATGAACCCGTTCTGCAATTTTTCCTTTGACCTCTCAATCTTCGGTAAACTTGCTATTATCTTTTTGATGATCTGTGGACGGGTTGGAACCCTCACCCTGAGCCATACCCTCATCAGGGCAAAACCAAGAGAATTTATCTATCCGGAAGAGTCAATCATCGTGGGCTAATCTCAACTACCATTATACATTTTTGCCAAAAGTAGCAATTTTAATAATTGGCTTGACTGATTTCAATTTTTGTTTATAATCCCGCTATATGCCTGCACTTCTGGTAAGAGATTTATACAAAAATTTCGGTAAGGTGAGGGCAGTGGATGGTATATCATTTGAAATTAAAGAGGGTGAGATATTTGGCTTAATCGGACCCAATGGTGCTGGCAAGACAACAACCCTGCGGATGATTGCCACACTTCTAAAACCTACTGCCGGGACAATAGAAGTCTTTGGCTTAAATGTTGATAAAGATGGAACAAGGATAAGGGAATTGATAAGTTATCTCCCGGAAGAGGCGGGAGCCTATAAAAACCTCAGGGGCATTGATTATCTAAGATTTATGGCCGGATTCTATGCCTCCAATGAAAAGACCAAAAAGGAAATCATAGACAGAGCCGTAGAGATTGCTAAACTCGATGAACGGATAAGCGATAGAATTAGAGACTATAGTAAGGGTATGGTCCGCAAACTCCTCCTCGCCCGGGCATTGATGCACAATCCTAAATTGCTCATCCTCGATGAACCAACCTCAGGGCTGGATGTGATAAATTCCCTTGAGGTCCGGAATCTCATCATTGATTATGCAAAGGCCGGGGCAACTGTGATTGTCTCTTCCCATAATATGCTTGAAGTTGAATTTCTATCAAACAGAGTTGCATTTATCCATAAGGGAAAAATAGTTGAATCCGGCCCCCCTAAAGAGCTGCGCAACAAATACAAGGCAGAAAATCTTGAGCAGGTATTTGTGAATAGCTTAAAAAAATAGTTATGGCAAAATTCTGGAATATCTTACAAAAAGAAATTAAGGACCTTTTAACCTTGAAGATGATCCTGCCTTTTTTAATGTCCATATTTCTACTCATCTTTATCAGCCGAATTCTACAGGGCGAGATGGGTAAAGCAATGAAACCAATACCTATTGGAATCGTGGATTTAGATAAAACTAACTCATCCCGAATATTGATTGAAAATTTAAAAAACACCCGGAATCCCGTAGCCATCCTTCCCGCTGAGGATGATAAATCTGCGGTGGGCATTGCAAAGAAACAAAATCTTTCAATGGTTATTATTATTCCTGAAGGTTATGAGGCAAGTTTAAAAGGCAAAAAACCTGCAGAAATCAGGATATATTCAATTATTACCTCTTTGAGTGTAGCATCTTCTGCGGTTCGGATAAATATCAAAAATCTCTTAAAAACGATTAACGAGGAGGCAGCAAAACTATTCATAAAAGAGTTAGACCCGAATTTGAATCCCGAGATATTGCGCGAGCCGATAAAGGCGAGAGAGTATGTTGCCTTTAAGGATATTATCCAACCCGGTAGTGCAACATTTATCATCGCCTATATCTCCTCCCAGACCGTTATTGTCCCCGTTGCCCTCTTGATGTTGATGATAATTACCGGCACGATGATCGCCTCTTCCATTGCCCAGGAGAAAGAGAACAAGACGCTGGAGACACTCCTGACGGTTCCGGTCTCAAGATTTACAGTTGTCCTTGCCAAGATGCTTGCCGCAGTCCTCCTAGCCATCGGTTTTGCCCTTTTCTTTGTTCTGGCAATGGGAAGTTTTATGTCCTCTTTTGGTAATATCGATACTACCCAGATGCAAGACCTTAAGACAATGGGCGCTGGTATAAATTTGAGTCTTGACCCTACCGGAAAGATACTACTGGGGATAAGCATATTTTTAGCCATCCTCAATGCCCTGGCTATGGCGACGCTTCTGGCACTTTTTGCCCAGGATGTAAAGGATGCCCAGACAACTATTATGCCCCTTACAATAATGGTCCTCATCCCCTATTTCTTTGCTCTGGCATTTGACCCGGGCACAATGAGTCTGGGTTTGAAGGTCTTTACATTTTTAATACCATTTTCCCACACCTTCTTTGCCTTCAAATTCTTACTCCTGGGAGAGAAATTGCCGGTTCTTTTGGGTATTATCTACCTACTTTTTTTTGCGGTGTGTCTACTTTTTGTGGCAACAAAGGTCTTCTCTTCAGAAAGAATCCTGACAATTAAATTTAATATTGCCAATTTTTTAAGAAAGTATAAAGGGACAGCCCACGATTCTTTATAGTTAGGAACAATCCCTATCTTAATAGAATCACCTTTTCTATCTTACCATAACCTTCTGCCTCAATCCGCACAAAATAGATACCAGCAGATAGATTTTTTGGTGTAATCAATAGTTCATTCATCCCGATATTTGATTTTGGTATATCTTTTTATACACAAGCCGGCCACAACGTCGTAGAATTTGATTGTACTT
>JBDRWI010000069.1:0-10698 GCA_039802265.1 Caldifarciminota bacterium
TCGTGACCACAAGTTCGCTGTCTGCAAAAGGATAATAATATCTGATACCACTGTTTACCTCACAAACAATATGGGCACGGCTCACATTATCAACAGCAATTCCATAATGAAAGGTGCTCAGTGAACCAGTTTTAAACAAGGTGTCGGCAGTTGTAAACGAACCACCGATATTATTCGTATATACAGGCCAGCCATAGGTACCTCCGGTCACCCGGTAAAGAATATGCAGACACCGGTTCTTATCCAATGCTGATGAAACACGGCAGTTATAATTTATGTTGTTTTCAGCACTGAATGGAACTGAATCAAGATACCAAGAACCACCTGTATTCTGGATAAATCTAACAACATCACGTCCACCAGATGAATTGCCGACAATATATGCATTGCCAGCCTCGTCAACACTAATGGTCGGCTTGTCAGCGTTGTAGACATCAATATCCTCAATTGTGAAGTTCAAGGAAAACAGATATATTGGCACAAATAGTATGAAAACAAAATTGAATTTTCTTTTCATAATCACTCCTTTTTATAATTATATTCAAACCTTCCAATAAATCAATAACAGTATCAGACAGTTGCTTTCCCAGATATTCAATTATTCTTTTTTGCAAAGCACTCAATATTTCCAATTATATTCATCTCCAGACCAGTAATAATTCCAGATTAGAGCCTCGGCTAACAGAATATCCTATATTTTTTTTCCTTCCATGAATAATTTTATCAAAAATTAAGGAGAGGATTCAAATCCCAGTTTTTTCAAAATTTCTTTTGTTTCTGTATCATCTTTATCATAACCATACCAGGCATTAACTACTTTGCCATCACGGTCAATTATATAATTAAGGGGCACAGCGGAAAATCCCTTTAGCGTATTATACTTGTTATTGTAAATTTTCCAACCATATTCATTCGCCTCAAGAATATTGGGAAATGTAACATTATGCGTCTTTAATAAATCTGCGATTATGTTCTTATCATCAGCAACATTGAAACCAATGACTACCAATCCTTTATCCTGATATTTTTCATATAATTTTTGTAAATAAGGAATTTCTTCACGGCAGGGTGGACAACCAACGCGCCAGAATACAAGCCAGACAACTTTTCCACGATAGTCAGATAGCCTGATTTTCTTCCCATCAATTGTAGAACATTCAAAATCCGGTGCCTCAGTACCTGGTTTTAATAGCCCCTCTTCCAGAGCAGGTAGAACAAACTCTTTCCAGCCCTGCGGCGGCTTCCAGGTAAATTTTTCATCAGCAATTTCTAAATTTAACCTGGTATTGGTCCAGGTTTCGAAGGTAATCAAGGTTTTTGATACCCGGGTGATTTCAAGCATCTTTTTGGGAAGAAAATCATTGTTTGAAATCCAGTAGCATTTACTCCGTTGATTCTTCATATAACTTACCTCAATCACAATACATTCTTCATTATTTACTATCACTGTATCAAGAATCCTTACACCATCAAGGTATTCGTCAAGTGATTCAGGGCATCTATGGAATTTGCTGGGTTGAAAGACCGAAAGAATTGAACCTAAGTAGGTAAGCTGGTGCCAAATAGAATGTCTACCTGGAGGCGCATTAAGTCTCATATAACTATTAGTGCGCGTAAGTGAATACTCATTGGGATTCTCGCCACCGATATACGGTCTTCCTTTGGGCCAGTATATCCAGAAGTTTTCACCATCGCCAACAAGGATGCCTGTAATCTTTCCTTCTCTTTTATATTCAACCCTTGCGTAATTTGGTTTCTTCAACCAGACAAGGAGAGTGCATTCCCGTTCATAATTGCCCGAAATCAAGTATAGAGCAGACTCATAATACATTGTGTTCGCATTCTGAATGGTTTGTAGCATTTTTTCATAAATTGCTTGTGCTTCCGGTTCATTTTTGAAATTGGTATCGGCCTCTATCTTTGCCGGACTCACATCAACAAACTTTTGTTGAATTGTTGCCTCCATCGCCTCTTTGTATACGGTCTCCAAGTTATAGGCATTCTCTTCTTTCAGGGCAATACGGATTGTATCACCTAAATTTGCCTCAAATGGAATGCACCAGCAAATCGGTTTGTTTTCTTTATTTACGGTCTTTGTTGCAAGCCAGTATTTTGCATTAGGTTCGTTTGAACCCATCTGAGGACCTTTATCATTTCTGGTTAAGACATAGGTCTTAAAACCGGAGACCTTTTCAAATATCTTATTCCAGGAGTATTGCATCTGATATGTAATTTTCTTTTCTTTTTCTCTTTCATCCTTCTCATTCTCAAGCATTGCCTTGTATCCCGCTTGTGACTTCATTATATTCTCTCTATAGATCTCTTCTGGATTCTCTTCAAACAAAGCCCACTGAATTACCTCGGGTTTTATTTTTTTAATGTCAATCTTCAAATAAAGTCCCCATACTCTGGGAGCTACAACATCTCCATCCTTACTATGAGAAAATTCAGGTGGAATCAGGATTGATAGCACAAAAAAGATGATGATTACTTTAATTTTGGGTAGGGTGGGGATCGTTCCTCCTTTTATTTAAATTGAATCATGGTTATCTAACTTCCTTTGCCTCAATAATAGCCTTTGCAAAATCATCGGGGGTTAACCTCTTTTTCTTCATCCTGAAAATAGCCAACTCTTGCCAGGGTATGAAATATCAGCATTGAATCCTGCCCCGGCAATTTGGCAAGTTTCAAAAGGTACATATTAAATAAAATTTTGTTATTATAATTAATTTAGCAGACTCTGTCAATGAAACTGAGTAAAATAAAAAAGTTGACACCGAGTAAAATCTAATTATACTGCATTGGTAAGTATGAAGGAGTTAGAAATTAAAAAATTTATCTCACTTGTCAAAAAGCCATTTGCCTATTTTATTGACTTCCTCTTGCCCAATAGTTGCATTAACTGTGGTAAGGAGATTGACCATGAACTCATCTGCCACAATTGCCTTGAACTTCTCAGTTATCCGCGCTCACCCCTATGTCCCCATTGCGGAAGGCCGATTGATAAAACCAAGACCTGTATTTTTTGTAAAGATGAAAAAAACCTTGATTATGGAAGGGCATTTTTATTATATCTCCCGCCAGTTGATAAAATGATCCACCATCTTAAATACCGGGGCAAGCCAAAACTGGCAAAATTCTTTGGTCTGGGCATGGCAACTGTATTAAAATCTGATTTCTATCTTAAAGAGGCTGATTTTCTTGTGTCTGTCCCACTTTTCTGGTGGAAGAAGGCACGACGAACCTATAATCAGGCTGAATTACTATCGGTGATTGTTCATCAGGAAACATCAATACCATTTGTTGATGCCCTGAAGAGAGTCAAAAATACCCGAACCCAGACCCGTCTTGACCAAGAGAAAAGGCTCAAAAATGTCAATAATGCCTTTAGATTAAAAAACGGAATTGAAGTAAAAGATAAAACTATAATTCTGATAGATGATGTAATGACTACCGGTGCAACGATAAAGGAATGTGCCAAGGTATTGAAGGCTGCTGGGGCGGAAAAAGTCTATTCACTTGTTGCCGCAATCACAACGGATTAAATTTTTACATTATGTTCATTGACATTCACTCTAAAATTAGATAGAATAACTTGTGGGTTTTCTTTCTATTATCAGACCGCTAAATTGTGTCATTACTTTCTTTTCTGTGCTCTGTGGTGCCTGGATAGGCAAGGAGATATTCTTTAATAACAAAATTCTTTTTGCTGGCATTGCAGGCTCCCTGGTTTGTGCCTATGGTAATATTATCAACGACATAATGGATATTGAAATTGACCGTATCAATAATCCAAAAAGGGCACTTGCATCTGGTAGAATCAAAAAAAATACAGCACTATCAATGGGAATTTTATTTATCATTATTTCGTTAATAATTTCATCTTTTCTTGGATTTAAACCCCTTCTTCTTGTTGTTATCGCCATTTTGCTTCTCTTTTTTTATTCATTTTATTTCAAAAAAACACCCGTGGCTAATTTCGTCGTCGCAATAATTGCGGGATTAAGTTTTATCTTGGGCGGTTTCATTACCGATAATATCCTTTCTTTGATTCCTGCATTCTTTGCATTACTAATACATACCCCAAGGGAAATTATTAAGGATATTTCAGATATAGAGGGCGACCGCAAGTTTGGTGTAGTATCATTGCCTATTATCTATGGAGAAGAAAAAGCCCGGCAAATTGCGGCAATTTTACTTGTCATCCTGGCATCTGCATCACCGATCCCATATATACTTGGTTTTTTGAATATCAAGTATCTTCTTGCTGTTCTCATCGCTGCTGTCCCCTTGATTATAGTCACAATAGCAAAACTCCATAACGCCCGACTCGCTGGTAATCTGCTGAAACTAATTATGTTGGTTGGTCTTGGGGCATTCATTATTGGATGATTAAGATTATAATTTTAGGAATAGTCCAGGGATTGACCGAATTTCTACCCATTTCCAGTTCCGGGCATCTTTCAATACTGGAAAATTACCTTGGTATTACCAAACCGGTGTCGGTGACTGCATTCTTACATCTGGGGACATTTTTTGCAACCCTTTTATTCTTTAGAGAAGATATTATTAAAATCATCGC
This sequence comes from Caldifarciminota bacterium, assembly GCA_039802265.1. GTDB lineage: Bacteria > Hydrothermota > Tepidihabitantia > SM23-42 > JAOAFX01 > JBDRWI01. The sequence continues at coordinate 4,583 of JBDRWI010000069.1, forward strand.
TGGTTTATTCAAAAGAGAGACAAAGTCTTTAAGATATACTTTATATATTATAATGGGCAATATTCCAATTGTGGTATTCGCATTATTGTTCAGGAATTTTATTGAATCAACATTTACCGAGATAAGAATTGCGGTAGTATTCCTGGGGATTACCGGAATTATTGTATTGCTTACCTCCATAATAAAAAAGTGTGATAAACAAATCTCACTGATTAGAGCTTTAATTGTTGGCGTTGGCCAGATGTTTGCGGTCTTTCCTGGATTATCGCGTTCGGGCCTTACTATCGCTACAGGGCTATTTACAGGATTAAACCCAGAAGAGGCGTTTCGCTTCTCCTTCTTGTTATCCCTGCCTGCGGTTCTGGGTGCAAATCTGATTGAATTAAGAGAAATCACAAATCTTCCCAATGCTGTAGAAATTTTTGTCGGTATGTTTATAAGTTTAGTCAGCGGTTACATTGCCTTAAAAATTCTACGCGTGTTGGTTCAAAAATGGTTCCATCTCTTTGGGATTTATTGCCTTCTCTTAAGTGTATTATTTCTTTTTATTAATTTTTAACAATTCCGTCCAAGTGCTGTTGGATGCTACTTTTTAAATATCTGGTATTTTTAAAAGACTTATGGTAAGCAAAAAGGGATAGAAGGCTAAACAGGCTCAACATGGCAGGATATGATAAACGGTTTAGGTTTTGGTTTGGAAACGAGATTAGTCTATTGGCTGTCGTTTGCTGGTTACTAAGTCCAATAACTAAACCATATCGCATTTCTAAACCGAAACCGATGGCAAATTTCTTTCTTACTGATGTTAGTGATTTCCATTTTTGCCTTCTTGCCATTTTGCCATCTCTTACTTCTTGAGCCTTTTTGAGCCATTTTAACCCTTTTGTTTGATATATCTGAGGAGGTTATATGTTCAGAGCGCTTGTTGGTTACTATTCACGGACAGGCAATACAAAAAAGATGGCACAGGCAATTGCCATCGGGATAAAAAAAGAAGGATTGTCCGTGGACCTGTTCCCATTAAATAAAATAAAACCCAAAGACCTGCTAAAATACGAATTGATTGTCCTGGGTTCACCTACCTATTACGGATTGATGGCCGGTGAGATGAAGAGATTTATTGACGAGACGGTAAGATATCACGGTAAACTATCAGGAAAAGTAGGTGGTGCATTTACTTCAAGTGGTGGAATTGCTGGTGGCGGAGAAACAACAATCTTAAGTATTCTTTACGCCTTTTTAATCCATGGAATGATCATTGTCGGTGAAGCCGATTCCTATCACTATGGTCAGGTGAGCATCGGTAAACCCGATAAAAGAATAATTGTGAGTTGTGAACTTTATGGTCATAAACTGGCACGGTTGACAAAAATAATTTTTGGCAATCGAAACTAATCTGTTGATTTATTCTTACCTGATTTAATCAAACTTGAAGAATTGAGTAAAATTGAATTCAAAACCTTCGGGGTAGTATTCTCCCCTTTCTTTATTCAATATATACTTTCCTTTGTATTTTTTTTCAATTATTATTTTGAGCATTTTTATTAAGTGGTCTATCTCCTCTTTTGTATTATAAATACCGAAACTTATTCTTACCGCACCAGGAACCAAAGAACGGTCGCGATTGATAATCATCTTTTCAATCTCTTTAGCCTCAGATGGTGATACACCGAGCAGGCACTTGACATAGGGATGAGCACAGAAGCAGCCATTACGCACACCAATTCCACCTTCATAACTCAATATTGCCGAAACAAGTGCATGGTGCATACCCTTCACATTGAATGCAATCACACCGAGTCTGTTTCGGGCGTTGTTGGGATTTTGGTCTCCATAGATAATTATCTCTGGCAGTTTATTCAGCTCCGTTAACGCATAGGCAGTTAGGCTACTTTCGTGTTCGATTATCGACTCAAAGCCAATTTTTTTAATCAACTTTATCGCCTGGGCAAGTGCTACGACACCTATAATATCTGGTGTCCCTGCTTCTTCCCTTTCCGGCAGGTCTTTCCAATAGGCACTTTCCAGGTCCACTATATCGGCAGTACCCCCGCCCACATCATCGGGTGTCCCAATCTGGAATAATGCCTTATCACCTACCAGGACCCCAATCCCGTAAGGAGCGTACATCTTGTGTGCGGAAAAAGATAGATAATCAATATGAGAGGGATCACCTTTTGGCTTTATGTCAATCGGCCGATGCGGTGCAAGTTGTGCTGCGTCAACCGCAATCTGGGCACCCACCTCGTGAACTCTTTGAGCAAACTCATAGATTGGATTTATATAACCAGTTACATTGGATGCACCACTGATAGCAACGAGTTGAACTCTTCCCTTGTATTCCTTTAGTTTGGTATAAAAATCGTTTTTGTCTATCGTACCATCAGGTTTTAAACCAATATGAATGACTTGCGCTACCTTGCGCCAGGGTAGCTCATTTGAGTGGTGCTCCATAATCGTAGTAAGAACAACGGGTTTTTCTCTTCCCAGTGCTGGGCACTGAAGACGACTGGCGAGTTTATTTATTGCCTCCGTAGTATTTTTACAAAATATTACACAGCAATGCTCATCAGCCTTAACAAAATCGGCGATAATCTTTCTTGCCTCTTCAAAAACCCAGGATGAAAGTTGTGATTTAAATCCTGTACCACGATGGACATTCGAATACCATCTCAAGAATTCACCAATTTTTTTCTGGACCGGTAAAAGTGCCGGGGTGCTCGCAGCATTGTCAAAATTTATATATCTTCTCTTTGAACCATCAAGCAATACCACCTCTTCATCAATCCCAATAATCTTTTGGGCAAGTGCTTTCAATGTTAGCCTATAATTTCTGCCAGACATCTTTATCAAGACTCCGATACTGGATTGCCTCAGCAATATGCTGGACTTTTATATCCTTACTTGTCTCTAAATCGGCAATGGTGCGTGCCACCTTAAGAATCTTGTCATAGGCACGTGCCGAGAGCCCAAATTTTTCAATCGCGGTCTTGAGGAGATTCTGTGATTCTTCATCTATCGGGCAGAATTTTCTGATATCCTTTGATTCCATATGGGCATTACAGAAAATTTTACGCCTTGCCTCCTTGAATCTTTCCAGTTGAATCTCCCTTGCCCTATCAACCCTTTTTCTAATCTCCTCGGAAGATTCGCCAGTCTGGGCAGATTTCAGTTCATCATACTTCAGGGAAGGAACTTCAATATGAATATCAATCCGGTCCAGTAACGGTCCGGATATCCTTGCCCGATAATGTTGAATTTGAACCGGCGTACAGCGACACTCATGATACGGGTCGGTGAAATAACCACACGGGCAGGGATTCATTGCTGCTGCCAGCATAAAGCGCGCTGGATAAGTAAGCGTAACCTTTGCCCTTCCAATCGTTACCGAACCATCCTCAAGGGGCTGACGCAAAACCTCAAGGACATTTTTGTGGAATTCAGGGAGTTCATCAAGAAACAGCACGCCATTGTGGGCAAGTGAAACCTCGCCGGGTTTTGGGATATGCCCACCACCAATGATTCCGGCATCGGATATTGTATGGTGAGGTGCGCGAAAGGGCCTTGTACCAATGAGCGACGAGCCGGCTGGCAGTGTACCAGCAACCGAATGGATCTTGGTTGTCTCCAATGATTCCTGCAGTGTCATCTTGGGGAGAATTGTAACCAATCTTCGGGCAAGCATTGTCTTACCGGTTCCCGGTGGACCGATCATCAAAATATTGTGTCCACCGGCTGCCGCAATCTCTAACGCCCGCTTTGCATGGTACTGCCCTTTTACCTCGGCAAAATCTATTGGATATTTTGAAACGGACTCAAAAATCTCTTCCCGGTTTACAATCACCGGATTAACCTGCAATTCACCATTCAAAAATGCTACAACCTCAATTAAATTTTCAAAGCCATAGACATTTATTCCCTCAACGATTGCCGCCTCCCGGGCATTGGCATTGGGGAGAATAATTCCTTCCAATTTATTCTCCTTTGCCGCAAGGGATATTGAGATTGCACCCTTGATGGGCCTTAATGAGCCATCAAGGGATAATTCACCGAGTATGGCAAATCTTGAAAGACTCTGACCGCGTACAGTCTGGGAGGCAGCGAGGATACCAATCGCTATGGGCAGATCAAAACTTGACCCCTCTTTTTTTATATCAGCCGGAGCCAGATTGACCGTTATCTTCTTAGCCGGAAACCTGAAGCCAGCATTTTTAATTGCCGCAAAGACCCGGTCCTTTGACTCTTTTACTGCATTATCCGGTAGTCCGACTGTAGTAAAACCGGGTAATCCCCCGGATAGGTCAACTTCCACATCTACCAGATAACCATCAATGCCATAGGTGGCACAGGAAAGAACACGCGAAAGCATAGCCAATTATATTCAATCTGCACTCGCTGTCAACGGCTGAGAGGTTAATTTCATCCTCTTTTTTCTATAGAAAATCAATGCCTTTACTTCGGGATAAAAATTTTTCAATTATTGACTTTGTTGTCTCATTATGTATAATATAGTATGAAAAACTTTATAAATATTTTCACCAATCCTTCTGCGGTATTCAGCAGTATAAAAGAGAAACCGGAATGGTCCAAACCGCTGATGGTGGTTTTAGTCATTCTTTCAATAATCTCGATATTAACCATTTCCACAACCCGCGATTTGATAACTGCCCAGCAGATAGAGGCAATGAAAGATAGAAAAATGACCGATGAACAGATAGAACAGGCAATGAAATTTACTTCGGGTGCCTTTATTTATGTATCTGCTATATTCGGCACAATCATTGGTGTAACTGTTGTCCTTCTCTTGTTTGCCTTGCTATTGAATCTATTTATTCCAGTAGCCGGTGGTGAAGGTTCCTACAAACTTGTTTTTTCTGTAGTATCATATTCAGCACTTATTAAAATTCCCGCCCACTTACTCAGATGGATTTTGATTATGTTAAAACACTCTTTACAGGTAAACACTTCATTTGCCCTTTTTGTGCCCAATCTTCCTGCAAAATCATTTACCTACAGATTATTGGCAAGTTTTGATTTCTTTATTATCTGGGAGATGATACTGGTGGCAATGGGAATCAGTATTACCAATAATTTAAAGAGAGAAAATGCCTATATCCTGGTCTTTTTAATCTGGATTGCCTCCATATTCTTGGGCATGGGACTTGGAGGTCTATTCGGACCGAGATAGGTATCAAGTGAACCTGAACTCCATAGTCCAATGCCTTCATCTTCTTCTTGGTAAAAAACTTGATTCACTACAGAGAGGGAGTACAATAGTGTATGTGGTTAATATTAATTTTAGGATTACAGATTGACACGCTCTCACTCCGTGAGGCGATTGAAATTGCTTTAAGGCAGAGTCCAACTTATTTGGAATCAAGAGAGACACTAACAAAATCAAGGGTGCAGTTTTTTAAGGCACTTTCTTATCTTCTACCTACAAATTCAACAACTGGGACCTGGACTAAGAGTGAATTCCAGGGTATGACTAATGAATATTATACCGGTTCAATCAATTTTTCAATGCCGATTTTTGACCTTGATGTAATAAGTTCAATTGTTATGGCAAAAGGGCAGGAAAAGGGTACTTCAATCCAGCATAATCAAGATATCGCAAATCTTATTTTAAATATAAAGAAATCATATTATAATCTTATCACGGCAAATGAATTATTAAATTCGTCCCAGAAGGCGCTTGAACGGGCAATAGAGAACAAAAAACTCGTTGAGACAAAATATGAACTCGGTTCAGCATCAAGACTTGAACTACTCCAGGCGGAGGTCTTTTATCTCCAGACCCTTCAGAACAATTCTCAGGCAAAGACCCTTGAGGCACAGGCGCAGCAGGAACTAAAGGCATTGCTCAATATCTCCAATCAAATTTTTCCAAAGGATTCATTTGCCATTCCTGATACATTTATTCTGCCATCCCTTGATTCAATGAAAGAAATTTTGTTGACTGCAAACTTAGGTATTAGATTAGCAAGGCAGATGAACAGTCTCGCCTGTGCAAACTTATGGTTTTCTACTTTTGCGTTTCTGCCCAGAATTTCTTTATTTTATGGATATAACACCAGCCTTGATTCATTTTCACTTAATCTTGACTATCTTAGAGA
>JBDRWI010000070.1:0-10633 GCA_039802265.1 Caldifarciminota bacterium
AAGATTGGTGATAATTTCCGGGTTGATAATGATACAACCAATGCTGAACAATCATATGCCAGTTGTTTCTCAGCAAACAATCGCATTTATATCGTATGGAACGATACCCGCATACCCGCCCACTGGTTTGATGTTTATTGCAAGATAATTGAATGGCCCGATGGACAGGAAATTATGGAGGTAGAAAAAATTAGCCACAAAATCGCCCTTATCGTTTCTCCAAATCCATTCAAAAACCATTGCTTGATTAAATTCCAAATCCAAAACAAATCCGCAATCCGAAATCCGAAATCCGAAATTTCTTTAAAGATCTATGACGTTTCAGGTCGTGTTGTAAAATCCTTTAATCCTGAATCCTGTATCCTGAATCATACATCAGGTATCATCTGGTCTGGTAATGATGATTTGGGTCGCCGTCTTCCTGCGGGTGTCTATTTTGTGCGGTTAGAGGCAGGTGATTATAAGCAGGGTGAGAAGGCGATTCTTTTGAGATGATGGAAGTTAGGTGAGGAAGTGGGTTAGGAGGTTGGATACTGATTTCTATTTTTTAGTGTTGTCTTTAGTCTTCCTTTTTCAAATCCCCTTAATCCCCCTTTTCTAAGGGGGGGAAATAGGGGGATTAGGCTGATAGACGAAACCATTTGACGATAGGAGCGGCGAAACCGTAAAACGATAGCCGATTTTTTGGAGTGCATTAGATTGCTAATGCGCTGTTCAATTCGCAATTCGAAATCCGAATTGTCATTGCGAGTCCCGTTGGGGCAAAGCAATCTCATTCGTTAAATTCATAATTTCCATTCCGTTTTTTAAAAAAATTGGGATTTAATTATTGTTTGGGATTTGGTGCTTGGGATTTGAGATTTGATTAACGATACTGTAAACCGTATAACCTTGTTGACTCCTTTCATATTATGGATAAAATCAATTACTGGAGGTTAAGGTGAGAATATTAATGTATGTATGCTTATTAGTGTGTGCTTATGGAACGACCTATTATGTTTCAGTCAACGGAAATGACAATTGGTCAGGTACGAGCCCTGATTCTGCCTGGCGCCACATCAATCGTGCGTGTTCTACGGTCGTTGCCGGTGATACTGTCCTGGTCCTTCCTGGTTTTTATGCTGAAAGGGTATTATTCAGACGCTCGGGCAATCCCGCTCAAAAGATTGTCTTCAAATCCCACCCAAGAAGGACTGCCACGACCTGGGGTTTTGATACCAATTCACCAACCTATGGAAGTTATACACGGATTGAAGGTTTTAATATTGAATGGGATACATCTCTAACGAGTTGGCGTGATTTTGGAATTTTCATTAATAGCAACAATGTTGAAATAGTTGATAACTACATTGCCAATTTTCGTAAGACTGCAATCCAGGGCAACTGGTCACAGCCCTGGCGAAGGGATATTTATATTGCAAACAATAAAATCTTCCATTGTCAGATGGGGATAGGTGTCCAGGGCACGAACTGGACAATTGAAAACAATGAGATAGAAAAACTTTTCTATTACCGCCCTGGCGATTGTGATTATACAAGATTCTTTGGTGATAGCATTTTATTCAAAAATAATTACTTCCACGGGACTGACTTTGATTCCGTGGGCAGTGCCCATGTAGATTGTTTCCAGACATTTGATAATAATGGTGAGCATGCCTGTTATGTAACGATTGATGGGAATCGTGGTTTTGATTTTCACCAGGCTTTTATGGGTGAAGCAAATTACTATCATAATTCCCATGATATAATTTTTAAGAATAACATCTTTGCCCGTGGTGGTGCATGGGGACTCTGTGTCAAAAATATCGGCAATATGAAAGTCTATAATAACACCTTTGCCTATATCAGATGGCATGGAGTCGGATTTGAAGGGCAATATGCCCAGAATGAGGATGTAAGAAACAATATCTTTTTTAACACCAACACGAGTTACTGGTGGGCGGATACTGCTACGGCAACTGGTGATTATAATCTTATCTTTGGTGCGAGTCCACCAACCGTGATTGGACCACATGATATTCTGAACCAGGACCCATTGTTTGTTGACTCAATACACAACGATTTCAGACTCCAGCCTAATTCACCAGCAATTGACCATGGTGACTCACTCCTTGAAGTTCCATATGATATAGTTGGCGTCTCCCGTCCCCAGGGATTACGCTGGGATATCGGTGCTTATGAATATGTTGCGGGCGGGATTACAGATAATAGAAAACAACAAAAAATAATAAATAATCCAGTTATCATTCCCAATCCATTTTCGCATTTTGCAATATTAAAAGGTAGTAAAAATCAAAATTGCACGGTTTATGATATAAGCGGTAGAAAGATAAGAACATATTCAACGGAAAAAATCGGCGCGGACCTGTACCCTGGCGTATATTTTGTCAGTGTTAATGAGCAATTCTTACGCGTAGTAAAAGTCAAGTAGTAAAGTTCTTATACTAATAAGATTTAAGGAAAGTGGTATTTAATAGCAGGTAATCTTCTTTGGATAAAATACAAATATACTTCGTTGTTAACTAAAATCCCCTTTAATCCCCCTTTTCCAAAGGGGGAGATTAATATCTTTTGTAGTAGCAGAGTTTACTCTGCAGGGTGGTATGCAATAAAAATTGTAGTGGCAGAGCTTGCTCTGCAAAAATATCGGTCAAGCGAGCTTGACCACTACGGAGGAGCGGATTGTCAAGCAAGCTTGACCACTACGGGAGAGCGGATTGTCAAGCGAGCTTGACCACTACAAAAAAATGGTGATTGGGTTATGCGTGTAGATGCTGGTTAAACAATTAAACAATTGTTTAGATATTTAAATGTCTTAAGAAAAATGTCAATCCATTGACCATCTGACTTCTCGCCACATTTTACAATATTAAGAGTTAGCTCTTGATTTTTCTTTTTTAATAATCCCCCATTATCCCCCTTTACAAAAGGGGGAAACAGGGGGATTAGAATAACAAGAAGGGGGAAATAGGGGGATTGAGATTGTAATTTCATAGATACTTGTGCAAAGCGGCTATGACAGAAAAAAGAAATAAAATATGACATATGAAGAATTAAAGTTTCATGAGAACAAAATGCGGAGAGGAATCAGATTGACCACACATAATATTTAAGTCTAACGTTAGGGGCTTGATAAATAAGACATTCTGGATAAAATTTTTTAATAGGGGGTATTATGACAATATTATGTTTGCTTTTAATGGTTATTGAACCTGAAGTTTATCTTTGTAATCCGGTTAGTACACCTTATGGTATAGTCCTTACGAATAATTATTGCAATAACCTTTATCTTCTAACCGAAGATGGACTCAAAGAAATTTATTCTGCTCCTGGCTGTGGTAGATATTATTCAGTCTCTTATGATAAACGCAAGATTGGTTTCAAAATCATAAAAGAAAATGGCTTGCAGATTCCTGCAATCTATGATTTGAAAACAAATAAAATTGAAAATCTATACTCTCCAGTTTATCAAGCAGGGCAGATAAGTTTTTCAAAAGATGGCAAGATTGCATTCACGATTGGTGAAGAATTATTCATTCAAAACAACAAAGAAACCAAAAAATATAGACTTGGCGTTTATGCCAACCTCTGCCCTATCTCGCCCGATGGTAATTTTATGGTCTTTAACGACGATTACGACCAGTTGTGGCTTTTAAATCTTACCGACAACTCCCGCATTCGTTTCACCGATAATAAATATGGATATTGCTATACACAATGGTCCCCGGATTCAAGATTCATTGCCTATTCAACCCTTGGTGGCTTTATAAAGGTCTATGACAGGATTGAAAACCGGACTTATGATATTGATGAAGGGAAAAGTTTTAATTGGTCACCCGATAGCCGATACTTAATCTACTACAAAACTTATACGGATGGACACAAACTCACCAATTCGGAGTTATTTATGTCAAACTATGACGGCTCAACAAAAAACCAACTCACAAATACACCCGATATTTACGAAATGGACCCGAGTTTTGTTGATTCTAAAAACATTATCTATCACACCTTTGACCGAGAGGAGATAATCCAGGCAGAGATTGAGCATAACAAACCTATAAACTCAAAAATTCTCTTCAAATCCACTAAACCCTTAAAAATAAATTATTACAATATCAGTTCTGATTTTGGCTCGCGCGATTCCATTGACGTTCCCTATGTGCACCAGGTCTATGATACCCCGGATTGGCATAATGGACATGCCTCCTGCGCACCAACAACTGCAATTATGGCGATTGCCTATTATAGAAAACTACCTTATTGGGATTGCTGGTGTTCAACACCTTATGGACATACAAGCCATTTTGGGAATTATATATGTGCAATCTACAATTATCGGGAAGTCACTTACAATTGGGTTGCACAAGACTGGGGCGGCAATGATGCCTGGGGTGGTTATGGATATATGTGGTATAATGGCTATTCACCTTATTCAAGGATGTATAATTATCTAACCTATCATGCACTCAATTCCTGGATTGATGATTCACCAACCTGGGAAGAGACCCAGGCTGAAGTCTCTGCTGGTTGGCCATATTGTATGTGTGTAGGACTAACTACTGCTGGACATCTGGTCCTTGCTGTTGGTCAGGTCTTAAACTGGCATACCCTTATCTTTAATGACCCTTATGGTAACAAGAACACGCCTGGCTATCCGAGTTATGATGGTAAATACGCACGCTATGACTGGCCTGGATACAACAATGGTTATCAAAATTTAAATTCTGTTTACTGGTGTCGTGGTGCAAGGGGCTCCTGGCCTGCACCGGTGGATACTATCGTTGATGATTTGCAGATTCGTTATCCTAATGAGCCTTATGGTTTCTATATGTTCACGGACTCGCCATCAACAATGCGATTTTATCATGACAATCTTTCTGGCTATAACGGACACTTCTGGTGGACATATACTACAATCTCAGCCGACACCTGTTATGTAACCTGGACACCGCATCTGCCATCTGCAGGAACTTATGAAGTCCTTGCTTATATTCCTTCAACAAACGCCACTGCCAATGCAAGATATAGAATTTATTATGCAGGCGGGAACACAACCGTTACAATAAATCAGAATAATTATTCCAACCAATGGGTATCGCTCGGCATATTCCCGTTTAATACTACAGGTGGTTATGTCTACCTCGGCGATGCATCGGGAACTTCAATGCAGAGAATTGCCTTTGATGCAATGAGATGGCACTATGTTGGACAGGCAGTTGAAGAAGTTGAAAAGGAGAATATTGAAAAAGTTCTACTCCTCAATTCAATGGTGAAAAACACAATCACCCTGAGATTCAATCTTATTAAAAATACAAAAATAATAATTTCAATCTTTGATATTACAGGGGCTATTGTTTATTTAAAAACAGCAAATCTTCCTAGTGGTGAATCAATACAAAAAGTTGATGCGCAATCTCTTTCCTCAGGAGTATACTTTATCAAAGTAACAGCCGATGAAGTAAATTATATGAAAAAAATCATAAAAATCCAGAATTAATATTTGTAATTATCTGCCTGGAGGTATCAATGAAGTTAAAGATTCTTGTTTTATTTATTGTCTTGAACTTCGTTAATGCACAATATGTCACACCAAAACAGGGGTGGTTTAATTTTACCACGCCATTTCCTGACACAGTCAATAATATAACACATATCGGCAGATTTATTCTTGAACCACCAGCAGGAATTAATGGAAGAGTAGTTGTCCAATCTGATGGGCATTTATATTTTGCTAATGGTCGTAGGGCAAAATTCTTTGGTACAAATTTCTGTTTCTCTGCTACCTATCCATCCCAGTCAACAAGTATGAATGTCGCAGCACATATTGCAAAACAGGGTTTCAATATGGTTCGTTATCACCATATTGATGGTGCATTGACGAACGCTCCAGGTTCAAATACGACAAGAAGATTGAATCATGAAGTCCTTGATAAATTTGATTACTTATTTTATCAACTGAAGCAAAAGGGGATTTATTCTGCAATTGATCTTTATAGCATAAGATATTTCAAATCAGGGGATGGAATTCCTTTTTACGACAGTGTTAATCGCTCAATGGATGTAGTAAAAAGGGTTTATATGTTCTATGAACCAGCATATGCTCTTTTCCGTGATTACCCTGATAGCCTATTAAATCATACCAATCCATATACCGGCATTGCTTACAAGAATGAGCCAGCGCTTGTCTTCATCAATCCTATGAATGAAGGGACTCTTATTGACCATTATTTCTGGGATAACTGGGATAACCTCCAATCAAGTTATTATCTCCCAAGATTTTATAAAACTGAACTCCAGAACCAGTGGAATGACTGGTTATATAATAGATACCACTGGGATTCCACCTTAATTCGTGTCTGGTCAGGCGGTGATACAACCACAGGTCCTAATAAGATAATCAATGGTGAATTTTCTGATACCCTGAATGGTGTTCCAAGGTATTGGTGGCTTAATCAATTCAGTGGCAATTCTACCTGGGGTGTCCAGAATACAGGATTAAGCCTTGAACCTGCAGTATTTGTCCATGTTTATACACCAGCACAGTATTCCTGGCATATTCAGTTATTACAGTCAGGATTTACAATAAATAGTGACTCTACCTACCGTTTGAGTTTTAAAGCAAAATCAAGTAGAAATCGTAGTATGGATATTGTCATACAGAGAAATAGAACACCCTGGACTGTCTATTATTCAACAACAGTCAATCTCACAACTTCTGGTCAGAATTACATTCTACCATTCTATTCGGGCACATCAGATACAGTCCAGTTAACATTCAATCTCGGGCTTGATACCGGCAGGGTCTGGATTGATGATGTTCAGTTGAGACGTGCGCCTTTCGCAAAGGTATTAGATCCAGGCGAAAGTCTTGCCACACGCACGATCAAACTTGTACGCTGGGGCAATCGCTATGATTATTCACCTTATCGCTATTTTGACCAGATAAGATTCTTTTATGAAAAAGAAGCAATATTTTATCAACGCATATCTACCCTTTTGAATGACACATTACACTGCCAATCCCTCATCACTTCTTCATTTTTCTGGGCAAATCAACTCCATCAATATACTTGGGCAAATCTGGTACCGGTAATGGATGCCCATCCATATTTTGACCATCCTGATTTTCCCAATCAACCCTGGGATACACTTGACTTTAGAATTACAAATGCATATTTTGGAGATGGCAGTAATGGTGAATGGTTTTTCACATATATGAATCAGTGTGCATCAGCGCAGAAACCAATGATTATCACCGAATGGCAACATCCAGCACCCTGTGAGTCAAGGTATGTTACACTCTTGCCATTTGCGAGTTATTGTGGGTTGAGAGACTATGATGCAATAATAAACTTTGCCTTTGCCCATTCTGAGGGTGGGTTCTCAAACAATCGTATAAGACCATTCTTTGATGCTGCAGGGCAGCCAATACATTTCGTTTTTCTGAGGATGGCAGCACTTGCGTTTCTGCGTGATGTTAGACCTGAAGACCTTGAGCGAACTCCCTGGATGAGTTTTAATTCTGATCAGATAATAAGGGATATTTATGCAGGTAACTACTGGAACAGGGCAATATCAAGTTCACCAAGGGATCGCATTTTCAATCAATTCCACTGGAATTCACAAAAGGCAATATTCAAAGTTAATTCAAAAAGAACAAAAACATTTGCCGGGAGGACTGCTGGTGATACCATTGTTCTGGGTGGGATAAAGGTAATCGGAAATACCGATGGGATAATCGGGTTCACAAAGATTGATAGTACACAGAACCAACAGACCTTTCTTGTTGCCTCCCTCGCCCGCACCGAGAATACAAATATGGTCTGGGTTGAACAAACAAAAACCCAGGGAATGTTAAACTGGGGAGCTTCGCCCTGTCAAGTGGAAAGTGTATCATATTATACGCAATGGCACGCAGACTCTTTACTTGTCAGTAAACTGAATCCTTGGGGGAATATCATAAGCTCAACAAAGATAATCGGTTCAAATCATATTACAAACTGGTTGGTCAGAACCGGTATTGATTCTATTCCCTGGTATCGGGTGACGGCTTACGGGTATTCTGATACACTCGTGGGCATTCTTGATAAAAATATTGCTGAAAATAAAATAATTAGAATTGCAACTATCCAGAAAGCATTGATGTTCAAAGACCTGCCCGAGAATACAGAAATCAAGTTATATTCAGTGGACGGAAGACTCCTGTACCATAGAAAATTGTTTGAGGCAAGGAGAGAACTGATAATCAAAAATCTTGCCACCGGAATATATTTTTATTTGCTCAAAAACAAAGATTTTGATCAGAAAGGAAAATTAGTACTTATTGAATAATCTCTAACGTATCAAAACCACTCTGCGAACTAAAGACTTATCGTCTGGTTTTAAATTGACAAAATAGACTCCTGCAGGTAATAAATTTCCTTTATCATCGGTTCCGTTCCAGATTAGATTTCTTTCACTGACCGTTAGATTCCTAACAATCTGTCCAAGAGAGTTGTAGATAATTACCAAATGAGACTTTTCACTGACTGTCGGGGTATGGATTACAAATCGTTTTCCTATTGTCGGAAAAATTCTAATTTCTTTAGTTGCTGACCCCTTCTTTTCTTCAATACCCACGGTATGGATTGGCACCGCAAGTTTTGCTAATGCGGCAACACCGGTCTTTATCACCTGGGTTGCAAAGGGCAGATGATTAACACCACAATTTGCATACAAATGTGGACCGAGTGTATCACCAATTGTATGATACATAGGTGTTAGCACCCGCTCAATCCCGAGCAATGCCTTATATCCTCTTTTCCAGAAACTTGCATGGTCAGAAGAACCGCTGGTCCCGGTATTTCTAACTTGTCTGATCTTTAATTGAGTATATGTGTCAGCAATTGCCTGGAAAAACTGACAGACAAATAGACTGCAATTGGGGACAGCGGTTGTATAATGGGCATTCATTGTATCGCGATTAGGGTTTGCTGGTGTGACATAACCAATCATATCATAGTTCAAAACCCCGAGAATCGTATCGCCATTACGCCAGGCTCGGGTTGCAAAGGAGTCGCTACCATATAAACCCAATTCTTCGGCATTGAATGCCACATAATAGATTGTATTCTCAAATAGATAATCCTTCATAACCCTTGCTGCCTCAAGCATTGCAGTTGTGCCAGAGGCATTGTCATCTGCACCTGGTGCATAACCACTTGATGGCACATCATCCAGATGCCCACCGATCAGGCAGTATCTTTTAATGCTCGGATAGAGATAACCTTTTTTTATGCCAACAACATTTGGTCCATAGTTGTTATTAAAATACTGGAAATACACACTATCACACCCGTAGCTCAGTAGTCTGTTTTTTATCCAGTTCACAGCGACAATCTTGTTTGAATCAGTGGTCGTATACCTCGTGTACATTCTTTGCATTCGTAAAATTGATGCCTGAATCGTATCCTGTGATACTGCCGCAACCATTTTTTGAATAAGGGTATCGGGTGCAAGATTATTTAGATTCAAGGGATAAGGGTCTTCATCAAGAAATCTAACTGGATCAAATGTCAATCTCTTCAATTCAACCCTGAGTTTATTCAATTCAAGAACTTTATCCTCAGTAGTACGAAGTAATAAACAATCCTCATATTGGTCTATAATTTCTCCGCAACGAGCAATATTTGCCAAATCTTCCTCCATAAAATATACAATCTGATAATATTTATCCCTTGGATTATCATCAAGAATTAAGTAAGGAATGTTCGCTTTTTCAAGAGTAAGAATATCTATTTCATTTGCGATAATCAATGTGTGATTCTCAATCAATTCTACTATATGAAAATTCCTATCCTGTAGATTGTCAACCCTGATTAGATATTCTGCCGAGAAAAGTGGATTTAAAGAAAACAGGATAACACTGAGAGGCAAGAATTTTTTCATTTTTACTCCTTTCCATATTAAATTATAATCAATACTTTATCTTTGTCAAGATAGATTACGTTCATTCTTTTCCTTGATAAAAATTAGATAACTTTAATGTATTCTATGAATTTAGATTAAAGTGGTTGACATGCCGTGAAAAATTGATATACTATCACTATGAAAATATTGATTAATATTTTAAAACAAAAGCTGCACTCTGGTTGGGTTATTGCCAACCATATCCTGGTTTCATTCCATGTTGCCTTTATCTCTTCTGTTTTGTGCATTCCAAAAGGTTTGCAGGGAAAGGAGGTATTAGGATTTGTCTTTACAAGTGTTGATACAATAATCTCGGCACTCTTCTGGTTTATAAGTTTCCATACCGGGATCGCTATCCACGAGATGGGGCACTATTTGAGGGCGGTTAAATTAAATGCCCTGAATGAAAATATTTTGCCGGCAGCCCAAAAAAGATATAAAAGCCCAGGATTAAGTAAACTATTCTGGTATTTAGAAATGTTCATCAAAATACCCTATGGAAAATTCACGGGAGTAAAGAAAGAAGGATTGACATATTATCCAGAAGCCCCATTCAATCTAAGCGTTGCGGCGGCAGGTCCTGAAATCAGTGGTAATATGGCACTTGTGATGTTGCCGATTGCAGTAATCCTGCTTGCAATTGGACTCATTGGCTACCATATCATTCTCACCTATATTGGCA
>JBDRWI010000071.1:0-5193 GCA_039802265.1 Caldifarciminota bacterium
GTTTTGACCAATACTGTCATTCTGAGCGTTAGCGAAGAATCTCATTGGTAACATCAAAACCTTATTGTATTATACCATAAAAACAAAATCTGTCAAGTCAACATTTTCAACACAGAGTGAAAATTGTGTGAAAATTGTTGACCAATTTTCAAAAATTGATAGAAATGCCATTTTAAAACACACCGTTTATCTGGTCTATCTTGCCTGTTTGGTCTATCCGGTCTTCAAAGTTAACCGGGATTTTAGCATCGCATATGGTATTCATAAGGGTCCCAAAGTCAACACCTGTCCCCGGAGCTCAATTTTTTCAGACCCATTATTATGGTGCCTTGAGCAATCGGATTAGAAAACAATTACTCCCCGTGGTATTTGCCGCACTGGCTTATGAGCAGGAATTGATTAGATAAGAAACCGGCATCGGTGACAAATCGCACTCACCGGTATCGGCCCACTTGCCTGTCTTGCTTGCCACAAACCCATAAAACTGGTTGAGATCGTTTATTTTCCCCACAGGTCCTCTCGTCCGCTATAAGAGATATTTTCATCATTCCATTACAACTCAATTTTTGTTTTACATTGAGATAGGAAAGGTCTATCTCCATTTGCTATTTTCGTTCCCCAAGGGCCTAATTCCACGGCATTTTTAGTCCAATTTCCTCGCAAAGTGCCTATTATTATTGGTATAATCACTATCAATTTTTATCACAAGAATTTTCATTTTTTGAATTTTTACTTATTGTCCAGGAATTTTTTCAAATTCCTGGACAATTGAGCTCCCTTTAAAGGGGAAAAAGTGGGAGTGCTTAGATATAGTGATTCTTGACTTTCAATTTTTTTTGATTATTATAGCAATATGAATAGCATAAGTGATACAGTAAAAGGACAAATCAGTAAAATTACATTAATAAGAAGATATCCGATACGGGCTTTAAGTAGTTTTTTTCTAATATTATACTTCTCAGGATGTCCGGTGATCAAGAGGGAATTTTTAAAGGGAAGTTTTGAAGAGCAGGCAAGTTCCCTTTATGAGGAAGGGAATAATTATTTTAAGGCAAAGGAATATGAAAGGGCAGTAATAAAACTTGAGCAAGTAGTTAAGAATTATCAGGGTACTGAAGCCTATGAACCAAGCCTCTATCTCCTTGCCTTTTCTTATTATCGGTTATCAAGTTTTGAAAAGGCAATCCTTTACGGCAAACAATTCTTAAAAGAATTCCCCAATTCAAACTATTACGCAAAAATCTTGGGGATGCTTGGAGAGGCAAATCTCAAGATCTTGAAGGATTATGAAGCAGCGTATTATTTGATAAAATTTCATAAATCCACGGTTGATTCAACAGAGCGGGAATCAGCGTTTGATCGGATTGGTACAATCCTTTCTCATTTATCCATCGCGGAACTGGAAAAACTCCATCGGACCTTTATGGCTGAGCCAATTGATGAGGAGATTTTATATAATCTAATTAAAGCCGAGCTCCGAGAGGGTAAGGAGAAGGAGGCGAGGCGGGATTATGAATTATTAACCCGACGCTTTCCAAACAGTTCCTATGCTGGTAAATTTGAGAATCTTATCAGGACGGCTTATATGGGTCGAGCAACTGGCAATGTGGGAGTTCTCTTACCCTTGAGCGGTAAGTTCTCTCATTATGGAGCTAAACTCTTGGAGATTATTAAAAACTTTGAAAGGAACCGATACCTGCCATTTAATTTGGTCACTTGTGATACAAAGTCAGACCCGATTGAGGCGATTTTGGCAGTCCGCGAACTTATTGAAAAAAAAGGGGTAGACTTTATAATCGGTCCGTTATTTACGATTGAGGCATTAGGGGTTGTTGGTTTTGCCTCAGCCCATGGGGTACCGGTGATTATTCCTACCACCCCTGAAATGAGATTTGACCAGCTCTCTTCAGTCTTTATGCCCGGACAAACCCTTGAAGAACAGGCGCGGGTTATTGCCCGTTACAGCCTCAACCACTTAAAACTTACGCGATTTGCCGTGCTCCAGCCAGACCTTCTAAAATATAAATACCTGAGCAATGTCTTTATAGATGAAATAAGAAGGAATAATGGTGAGGTGGTTGCTGTTGAGACCTTTGACCCTGATTCTGTAACATTAAGGTGGGAACTTGAGAGAATAAAAAGAAAAAGACCCGATGCAATCTTCCTTTCAATGGATACAGATATGATAATCAACACCGCCCCACAGGTCTTTTATTACCAACTTGAGGGAGTCAAACTCCTGGGCGTGGAGACCTTTTATAATGAGAAAGTATCCCGATTGGGTGAAAGATATGTAGAATATGCAGTGTTTGCCGCACCGCTTGGGGCTGATTCTTCCGGTCTGGAGGAGTTAGAAAAAACAGGTATTGAAGCAAAGGATTATATCTGTAGGAATTTTATCCAGGTTCTCTGGAAACTGCGGGAATTTAAGAATTATGAACGGGTTAATATTGGGGAGGAACTAAAGAATATCCTGAAAGGGAGGGGAATCTTCGGTATCTGGACCATAAAGGGTGGCGAGTTAGTAAAATTGACAGAGATGGTGGAAGAGTAGTAGATTTTTGAATAAGGAGGAAAAATGGCAAAAAAAGAAAAGAAGGAGAGCAGGGAAAGGAAGGAAGATGTCTTAATTGATGTAAAATTTACCCAGAAGAATTTCCTGCTCTTTGCAGCAGGGCTTATTTCTATCATCGTCGGTTTTATCCTCTTGAGAAACGGAGATATTACCCTTGCCCCGATTCTCCTGGTTTTAGGTTATCTGGTCTTCTTCCCGCTGGGAATTTTGCTCAAATAATGTGGTCTGTGCCGAGGAGATTAAATCAAAGGCAGAAGAACTTGGTATTGAAATTGGAATTGCCACGGCTGAGCCATTCCTTGCCGAAAGAAATGAGATAATTAATCAGCTAAAAAATGGTTTATTTCTTGATACGGAATACTGGCGGGAATACGGGATTATCAAATTTACGGACCCACAAATTCTTCTGCCTGAAGCCAAATCAATCCTTAGTGCGGCCCTTTTTTATCTTACAGAAGAAGAAAAGGACCCATCAGAACCAGGCAATCCTTATGGTTTAATTGCCCGTTATACCCAGCGTAATTATTATCGGGAGTTAAAGAAGCGATTAAGAATGCTGGGTGATTTTCTTAAAAAAGTCTACCGGGCAAGGATTGTGGTCCATTCCTGTGGTCCGATTGCCGAAAAGCCCGGAGCAAGGCGCAGCGGAATTGGTTATTATGGTAAACACAGCATAATCATCAATCCCCGGTACGGCTCCTGGATTGTGCTCGGTGAAATTATTACCGATTTAGAAATAAAACCTGATAGACCGCTTGAAGATAACTGTGGAGAATGCCACCGGTGTATTGATGCCTGCCCGACCAAGGCAATTGTGAGACCCTATGTAATTGATAGAAACCGCTGCATTCAGGCATTGACCAACTGGCCCAAATTAATTCCTGAAGAGATCGCACGGGTATGGGGAAATAGATTGTATGGCTGCACGACCTGCCAGGATGTCTGCCCGGTCAATAAAAATATTAAGCCCGCGCCATCCAAGACCAATATTGGTGTGGTCGGTGCTTATCTACCTTTAATTGAAATACTCCGAATGGATGAAAGAGAATATCGTCAGCGATACCGCCAGAATCAGATTTCAGCAAGATGGATTCACTTTAATGCTATAAAGAGAAACGCCCTTTTAGCATTAGGAAATATAAGAGATAAAAAGACAATTCCATGGATTAAGAAATTTACCGCGGACAACAGTGGGTTATTAAAAAAAACCGCCCGCTGGGCATTAAGCCAATTTTAAAATGGTTGGACTTTTGAAACGGATTAAAAAGGCAATGCTGAATCCAGAATACATTTTCCCAATTTTAATGCACAGGCTGGGCACCTTTTCTGGTTATTATTTTTTGAAATCCTATGCCTTACCACCTGAAACAGTGAATATCTATCCCACATTCAGGTGTAATCTAAGGTGCAGGATGTGTTTTGAAAAATATGCCACTTTTGAAAATGAGATAGGAATAAAGGACTGGTGCAGGATAATCTCGGAGATAAAGAGATTCAAACCCCGAATTCATATCTCGGGCGGGGAGCCTTTTCTTTATTCGGAAATTATTCCCCTGATAGAATACATAAAAAAGAACCACCTCTTTTTACACATTACTACAAATGGAACTTATCTAAAAAACTTCGCTGATGAAATAACAAGATTAAAAGTGAATCAGATAGATATCTCAATTGACGGTCCGGAAGAAATTCATGATAAAATAAGGGGTGTAAAGGGAAGTTTTAAGGAAATCATTTGGGGGCTGGAAGAGTTAAGGCACTGTAGAAAGAATCGCAGATTACCACAGGTTAAGTTTAATTCAATAATTGATTTAGAAAATCCCCTGACAATGAAAGAGGTTATCAGGGTTGCCTGTGAGTACAAGGTTGATGCAGTGCAGTTCATATTCCCTTTGTTTCTTGACGAAGATTCAATCAATGAGCACCGAATATTTTTGAAGAAGGTTTTAAACAGAGACACAAATTACTGGGCAGGGGCTGATAGATATCAACCCGTAGTAAATGACCCGATAATGATTTATAAACGAATAACCGAATTGTTAGGAGAAAACAAATATCTTTTGGTTGATATATTTCCCCATTTTGATATCCATCAATTTAAGGCGTACTGTAATCCTATTGGAAGGTTTGATCGCATCAATCGTGGTAGATGTCGGGCAATGTGGCATACTGCAACGATTCTGCCTGATGGTAGTGTTGAATCCTGCCCTGACTATGTTGTTGGCAATGCCTTCAGTATGCCATTTTTAAAAATCTGGAATAACGAAGCAATGGCTGACCTCCGCCGCCGTATCAGAAGGAATCAATTTTTTTCTGTATGTCGCGCCTGCTGTTTCTACTACCGCTAATAAGTCAAATGGAAGAACTTTCTACCCCGTATTATTCATACCAATCACTCAAGGGTAAACTTTAGCGAAGTGTAGAATCTCCGCTTGTTTATGGCAATTTGAGATTCTTCGCCCGCCTCTGGCAGGCTCAGAATGACAGGGAATACGGATAATCCAGGTTATATCTTTGTATTGGAATTTGAAAAAATTCCAATACAAGAATAATGAAAATTTTCATTATAGAAAAGAATATGGACAAGATACATCTGGGGTTTCTGATAGTCGCTGGAA
>JBDRWI010000071.1:5202-10475 GCA_039802265.1 Caldifarciminota bacterium
TATCATCCTCCCCTGAATATCTTGTGGTTTTTTTTAACTATAATGAAAAATTTCATTACCATTGTATAGGAATTTTTCAAATTCCTATACAATAAAATAATCTTAAAGGAGCAAGGGGACATTTTCGCTTTGCAGTTAATGTGTTAAAAATTTGTCTAAAAATCATGTGTGACTCCTTTCAAATTCAATCCAGTAAATGCTTTGCATTGCAATAGGTGACATTCTTGCTTTGCAATGACACATAGATACAGAAGTGTTGACAGTTAAACTACTCGGAATATAATTCTCTATAAAATGAAAACAAACCGAGCTAAATATATGAAAGATTACCGGAAGAATTACGGCGATAAGATGAAAGAACAGATTAAAGTGTGGTTTGAAAATCATCCTGATTATCGCAAAGAATACTGCAGGAGATGGCGTAAGGCACATCCATTATATCAAACAGAGTGGCGACAGAAAAATAGAAAGCGCTATAATGAATATATGAAGAATTATATGCGTAAATATCGCCGTCATCTTTGTTAAAAAAAAAAAAAAACATCCTATTGAAAATTTATTGAAGTTAAATAAAATAAATTATGCTTAAAAATTGTATGGGCTTTATCTTGGTGTTTGTGCTAATTCTACCCGATATTGTTGGGGGTGATGACTGTGAGGCAGAGTCCTGGGTCTATGCGAGTGTTCTTGATGGGACAATTGGATATGTAGCTCCAAGTGTTTTAAATCTTAGTGTGGGCAAGTTCGCTCTTGGACTTCCCCATCCACTACATAGATTTGGCATCGGCACCACTATTTTTGATCTCTTTGTGGGCTTTGCCGGTGAAGAGAATGTAGTGATTTCTTTCCCCGTCTCCATCTATTATCTTCCATATGCAAGGTGGACTGCCCAAGGTTTTGCCTCACCAGCCATTTATGGTAGCATAACAACAAACTTTTGGCCGGTGAATCACTATTACCATTTCTTAATGCCGCGCGTTGGTATTTCTTTTTTTTGTGTAGGCGTAGAATTAGGTTCAACCTTATCATTGACGCATTTTCCGGGATGGGGTTTTTACGGTGGCATTAAGTTATCTTTGGGAGGCTGGTTTGGACCTAAATCCAGAAAATCGTCAGGTGGAGGTGAAGAATGAGATATCTTAAATATAGGTGGACTTTTTGGATTTTGTTATCCATTAAGTTCGTTTATCCGGACCCTTATGTGGATGAAACCTGGCTTGGTTCTGGCAACGAATATTGCCAATTTGTAATAATTTCCGATCCTCACATAGGTATTGGATTTTCGGATTATAGCACTCCTGGTTGGAATGACAGTCCACCAGATGTGAATAATGAAGGGTACAGTGCAGCAATCTTAAGGGCTGTATGTAATTGGATAAACGCGCATCGTATCTCTGAGCGAATAAGATTTGTAATTATCACCGGAGATTTAACCCAGAGTGCTGAGATATCAGAAATGAAGAAGGCAGAGGAGATTCTTAATACACTTCAAGTTCCATGGATACCATTGATTGGAAATCACGATGTCTGGCCTTATACTGATGGCACCAGTGCTCCAGAGGAGTTATCGGATTCTTATTTTAATAATATTTTCGACTCTCAATACCAATACCTCGTAAGTGCGTTGCCAAATTTTACAAAATGTCCAACACCTGTTTGGAACTGGGAGGTTGACCCAGACCATAATAGTTATTTTCAGGATTTTGCCTTTGACTATCCAACCGGTAATAAAATCTGGCATTTTATTTGCCTTGATTTTAATGCGCGGGATAATGCACCTGCTGGGTTGCCAGGCGTAGCACCTGAAGCAGACCTGCATAAACTCGATATGGATAACAAGATATCTTCAATCAGAGTCTATAACAGTGACAGCCGGGGAGTAATCCTCTATGATGGTGCCAGTCCATCTTCTTGGGAGGGTAAATCGGAGGTCTTTTTTAGTAACGACGCTGACCTGGGTTCAAATTGGATAGGCAATGATTGTGCTTCTTCAATTAGAATTGTCGGCAACTGTACAGTTAGACTACACAAAGATGTTGATTATAAAGGCAGTATCGTAAAGACATCAACCAGTATCTCAAATTTGGGCTCTTCATCCTATAACTTTAATGATAAGGCTTCGTCAATAGCGGTCAGTAATGGAGCTCTTCATGGACATCTTGTAGTATATGAGGATATCAAACGCGGTGGACATTCGGAGATATTCATCGCAAGCGACCATTATCTCACGGGGAATTATATAGGTAATGACAAAATTTCTTCATTTGAGATATGGGGACCATGCAAAGTCACATTCTATAAGGATGTAAATTTTGGTGGTGATGCTTTATCGTATGATGTATCTTCTGGAGACTATTTATACAAGGAGTCAATGCCGAGTGGATGGAATGACCGGGTTTCATCAATAAAGATTGAAAACTGCAATAGCAGAGGTGTAATACTGTATGAAGATGTTGGAATAGACAACAATAACAATCCCCAACTTACCTTATGTTTTAGTGATAAAGACCTGGGCAATAATACCCCTGAATTTAATGATGACGCCTCAGCTATAAAGATTGTCGGCAACTGTACAGCCACGCTTTTCGTTGATGTTGATTACAAGGGGTATCTTGAGGCCACTGGTCCTGGTTTTTATAAACTCAGCGATTACAACTTAAATAACGAGGTTTCGTCTATTGAGGTTGTAAATGGTTATAAGAATGGCCGTGTGGAATTATATAGAGACGAATCATACGGTGGTTCAAAGGAAATATTCATATATGATGATAATAATTTAGATTATAATTTCATTGCAAATAACACTGCCTCATCTGTAAAAATATACCCAGGTGCCAGTGGTTGTTATGCAAGACTTTATTCAGATTCATATTATGGTGGGAATGCCTATAAAGTAACAGAAAACGACCCACGCCTTTCCGAGAACGGTGCCTATGCCTGGTGGCGAGACCATCTTAGAAATTATCCGAATAAAGGGGATGAAAACATTTTAATTTTTGCCCATCATCCGTTACATGTGCAACCTACTCATCTCTTTTCTGCCGATGAGTATAATCAAGTATCTTCTCTTTTATATAATTATAAAAACAGCATTAACGCGTGGTTCTCTGGACATTATCATGATGGCCAATATTCATGGGGGGACTATTTTGAGTGGAATATAGAGTATCAAAATCAACTAATATGTAAAGGCTATTTTGTTGGTGCGAACTGTAATGAACCTCATATTTTGTTAGTTAAACTACGATACACACTTGGAGCCAAAAACTATATTGCCCAATCTGACATTCCTGAGGCAACCGGGTATAACAACGCCCGGCGGTTGATTCGGGATGCAAGTGGCTCTTTACATCTGGCATTTACAAGTGGTGATAGTGTCTATCATACATTCCTGCAGGATACGAGTTGGTCAGAACCGGTGTTAATTGGCGAGGGCAAATATCCGGCAGTTTGCACTTCTGGTGATAACCTTTATGCAATTTTTGCCTACAACTCAAATTCACCATTATTTTTGGAGGAACTACGCCTTGCAAAAAAAGTAGCAGCAGGCTGGATGCCATCATCAATGCCGTTAGCCCGCACCTATAACTCTTTCCTCTGGGGTGTTGGCGCACCATCATTGGCAATTAAAGACACAATTGGCTATTTCGTCTTTGAATCTACCTTTGGACCCACATACCATTCAGAACCCGGTGGACCATTCCCTCAGGTGATTACATTACAGGGGACTGCACTGATTTATGGTCAATTTCCTCTGAACCATCCAGAAAATTGTCAGTGGCAGATATTGGAGGAGTTACCTTGGGGACCGATTCCCATTCCATTTGATACCATTGTTTACAAAGACTCAATCCTGCCGATGTTGATTTCACCTTCAATTGCGGTTGATGGGGATGGTGTGGTGCATATCTTATGGGAAGGAAGGGGTGACTCATTGAGGTATTATCGGATTATAGATACCGTAATTACCAGAGAGTTCTGTCCGAGTAGTGGGATTGATTATCCATTCATTACAATGAGAGATGACCAAATTGACCACATCTGGTGTGAAGGAGAAAGTATAAAGTATCGTTATGGTTGGACCGGGACAGAAAATTTGAGCCAAACCCAGACTGTAGCAACCTGTGAGAGCCCAATTTCAAGTGGGCAGTATTTGACCTGGACAAAGCGAATAGGTGAAATGTCCAATTTATATTACGGTGCAATTCCATCAAGTGGACTCATAAATCCGATACTCGTTACCTCAAGCGAAAATCTAATAAAGTATCCCCAGATTCTATTTAATCAAAATCCACCATCAATTGATTTGGTCTGGACTGAATATAATATGAGTGATTCGGTTGGATATATCTACTATTGCAATTTACCTTTAACCGAGGTTGCACCAAAATATGCCTTTGATATGGGAACTGAAGTGCCGGTTCCGATTTTGGTTCAGAGGGATGGATTTATTACTTATGGTACAGAAGATTTCCAGACAGTGGATTACGACTCTACAGAACTGATATACCATCTAACCCTACATTCACCACATACAAAATATAAGATTCGCTGGACTTGGTATCATGAGGAAACAGATAAGATTCATCTGCAATTTAATATTGATGATATCTTTCATCGCAATAGATGGGTGAATCCGAATGAGAAGGTTGTGGAAGAGGGCTGGATTCCCGATGCCTGTGTGCAGGATAATGAAATTACGATAAAAGTGAAAGTTTTGAACGGCACAATTGCGGTTCTATCAGGATTTGAGATTTATAATGAGGAGGTTGGTGGTGGCGGTCCTCAGGGTGGTGAAGCCCAGATTGCAAGGCCTTTTTATTTTGATAGAATCTATCCCAACCCAACAAGAGGTATGATAAGAATCAGATTCAACTCACCGGATAAAAGAAAGGTTACAATAAAAATTTACGATGTTGCAGGCCGACTTGTGCACCAAGACGAGATAAGAAAATCAAGGATTGGAATAAATGAAGTTTTAATAAAACCAGCGGGATTATCATCCGGGGTCTATTTTGTTTGGCTTTCGGCAAAAGATTATAAAAAAACCGAGAAGATAATTTATCTTCGTTAGCGGCAAACTGAGAAATTATGTGGAACAAAATAAATTAGCAGAATATTTCATTGTATAGGAATTTGAAAAATTCCTATACAAGAAAATGAAATTTTTCATTATAGAAAAGAATATGGACAAGATACATCTGGGGTTTCTGATAGTCGCTGGAAAGTGCACAACTTTAAGATAGAGCGTCTCTGGGGGTTTCAGGGGTTCT
>JBDRWI010000072.1:0-10360 GCA_039802265.1 Caldifarciminota bacterium
TTCGTTCATCCGGGATTAGTTTTTGATTGATGAAATCGGAGATGGTTTTGACATTTGTCTCCTTTGTGTAGTATTATACATAAAATGACGGAAAATGCGGTGTTTTGGAATTTCCGAACACCCACCCAAAGAGTATAGGAGGTAAAAAATGGGCCCGGAGGAAAAGAGCAGTAAGGGTGTTGGTTGCCTAATACTAATAGTCGGAGGCATTTTGGCTTTATTCGGTGTAATTATTTCACTTACGGTTATCGGCGCGGTTATTGGCATACCAATGGCATTAGTAGGTGATGCATTATTTGGTTGGGGGTTTGTTAAATTCTTTAAAAAACAAGACAAGTAGAAATTATAATATTGCTTCCGTTAATTGCTTTGTAATATGATAGGGGACATTATGGCATTGAAGTTCAAATGCAAGATCGGTAAGTTAAAAAGTAAGTTTTTTCCAAAAAATGTAGTGGCAGACCGTCCGCAACAATGTTCGGGCGGACGCGGCGGTTTACTCTGCTTAAAGGAACATAATCCTCGCTATCGCTCGGATAAAATCAGAAATCCGGCTATCTAAATCTCAATGACCTGAGTAAGATGGTTATCGGGTTAGAGTTAAGATGCTAATTTTCCATGGTTAAAAGAGACAAGCGTCCCAACTTTAACCCTTAAACTATTTTTCCTATTTGTTTAGCATTTCACGCTTCGGATTTAGAATTTGTATTAACAGGCATCGCCCGAGGTATATCCACCTTTGGCGTAAGCTTGACCACTACAAAGATAAAATCCTTACGGATTAACTCCAAAAAGATCATTTGTGGTTAATGGTATAACCGTTGTTTACTTGTAGATAGAAACACATTAATCTCAATCAGACACGAATTTAGTAAAGAACAACTTGATTTCTTGCGATTTTTTGATATAATCTTACAATGAAAAAAAATTTGTTTATTTTTCTCATTCTGCTAAAAATATCCATTGCCCAGAATTTCCCCAGCTCCTGGTCACCGAGTTATTGCACATACGATGTAGCCCAGACACTTGCCCTATCCTGTTATACAATGGGATTCGGAATTGATAACTTTTGTTTATATTCAAAAAATAATGACTCAATTGCCTATGACGAGCGGAGATTTGATATCTGGGCAAGGCTGGGAATTATTAAAAACACTGAATTTGAGATTAAATACTCCTATCCTACTGCCGGATTGATTTCAATAAAATATCTCTTTTTAGTGCAGTCGATTAAGACTGCATTCAAATCTGGTTTTGGTTATATGAAGGGAACGAGGGTCGGATTTATAACCGATTATGTCTACGATTTCTATGGCACCCTCTTAATTGAAAAGGCTTTATCCAAAAACATCAGATTCACCTACGCACCAAAGGCAATCTATTCGCTTCATACCAGGGACCGCCAGGAACATTCAACAAGACCACCGCGCCACATTTTTCAGTATGGGCACTGTCTCAGTTTATCTCTTGGAGAGAAATTCGTATTTATTCCTGAGGCCAACTGGCTCTGGGGCGATAATGAAGGAACCCATTATATTGTCAATCAGTTTGGAGTCGGGGTAAATTTAAAAATTAATTAATCTCCAATAATTTACGCAAGGCTAAAGCCTTGCCCTACAACTTTTGAATTTACTTTTACGAATTGAAAAACGACCAGAAAATCTCCCACATCTCAAATCTTACCCAAAAGGCTTAAGATTTTTGTAATACCAACAATTGCGGCAGTCTCACTGCGCAGGCGGTTTTTACCCAAAGAAATTAAACACGCCCCATACTCAGTGAATTTTTTTACCTCACTTTTTTCAAAGCCACCTTCGGGACCCACAATATAAAGGATTCTTTTACCGTTAACTAAAAAATCCCTAACTCCATCGGGGTCAGCTACAAAAACCGAATTGTATCCAGCAAAGTTTGATAAAAGTGCACTGTCATCTTTCAAAAGCATAATCTCAGGTAGATAATATTGCAATGACTGTAGCATTGCTGCAACAGCAATATTCCTAAGATGCTCAAACTTTGTCTGTCCGATCTCCTTTACAACCGCTGCCTTTGTGCCAAAAATAAGAAATCTTCTTATACCCAGTTCAGTGCCCTTTTCTATGATAAAATCGTTGCGTCTACCCTTCAAGGGAACAAAACCGAGTTCAAGGATAAAATCGTCTCTTTGAGGAATAAACTCCTTCTCCAAAACTTTAATCTCAACTCCATTCCTTTTTATATCTATCACTTCAGCCTTAAACTGATTCCCTTTTCCATCCGTAAGGAAGATTATCTCTCCCCTCTTTATTCTCAAGACATTCTTCAGGTGATGACATTCCCTTTCTTCAATGAAAATTCTATTACTTACTGTCTTCGCCGAAGGTATATAAAAAAGATTATGTATCTCGGGCATAAGGGGTAAATTATGTTCCCCTCTTCTTAGGTATCGGCTCGCCCTCGTATTTTTTCAGTTCGTCAAGAAGTCTTGATAAATTTCTATCGGTTGTCTCAACGGGTTTTAAATCAAGTTCTACAAATAAATCACCATAGCCACCAGTTGGCTTGGGCATCCCTTTACCACGCATACGAATGATTGTAGGGGCTCCACTTAAGCGAGGAATTTTTACTGTCTCTTTATTCCCATTCAAACTGGGAATCTCAATCACTCCACCATTAATTAGCCGGGAATAGGGTGTAAGGATTTTTATATAAAGGTCATAATTGTGTCGCTCAAAATACTCGTGTGGTTTTTCTTCAAATTCCACAATTATATTGCCCTTACCTCCCGGACCATAATGTCCTTCACCCCTTAAGACAACATACTGTCCCTGTGCCACACCAACCGGTATCTTAATCTCAATGGTGCGCGGAACTTTAATTCGCCCCTGACCCCGGCATTTGGCACAGGGCGTCTTTATTACCTCGCCCCGACCCTGGCATCTCGGGCAGGGTGAGATACTGGCAAATGTACCAAAAAAACTTCGGGTCTGGGTTCGAATCTGCCCCCTTCCCCCACATTGAGGGCAGACCGTAGAATCATATCCACCCCGGGCATCACAATCTCCACAGGGCTCATATCGTTCTATCTTAAATTGTTTTCTTACACCATTGGCAATCTCTTCAAGGGAAACCCGCAATACTACATGAATATCACCACCCCTTTGCCTTTTAGACTGTGCTTTCGTTGTCCCGAAGAATTCATCAAATATTGAACCACCGAAGAAACTACCAAGGATATCCTGCAGGTCATCAAAATGGGTAAAGTCCTCCCAGGAGAAGCCGCCGCCGCGGAATGTCTGGGAAACACCTTCATGTCCATACTGGTCGTAGAGTTGCCGCTTCTGCGGGTCCATCAGAACTTCATAGGCTTCAGATATCTCCTTGAATTTCTCTTCTGCCTCCTTTTTGTTATTCGGATTCATATCCGGATGCCACTTCTTGGCAAGTTCCCGGTATGCCCTTTTTATCTCATCGCTTGTCGCATTTCTTGATACACCAAGAATTTCGTAATAATCTTTCTTCATTTTTATCTTGTAAGAAAATTACTGATAGCCTGATTTCCCGATACCCTGATATCCCTTACTTACCCCCTTCGTCATCGACTACCCGATAATCTGCACCACCCTGTGTACCTCCTTCTTCCGGCTTCGGACCGGGAGGTGGTTCAGCAGGACCCGTCTGCTGGGCCCGCGCCGCTGCCTCACGATATACCGCTTCAGAAAGTTTATAAACAGACTGCTGTAGTTCATCAATTGCCTGTTTTATTGCATTTACATCGTTTCCCTCTTTCTTCTGCTTTAAATTTTCTAACTTTTTGCCAATCTCACTACGCTCTTCAAATGAGATTTTATCTCCGTATTCCTTCAATGTCTTTTCCACACTATAGATTACACCATCAGCCTGATTACGCGCCTCAATCAACTCCTTCTGTCTTCTGTCTTCTGCTGCATGCTCCTCTGCCTCACGCACCATCTTATCAATCTCCTCTTTGGTCAACCCACTTGAGGCAGTTATCCTTATCTTCTGTTCCTTACCGGTACCCAGGTCTTTTGCTGAAACATGTAAAATTCCATCGGCATCAATATCAAATGTCACTTCTATCTGTGGTATACCCCTTGGTGCAGGCGGAATACCATAAAGATCAAACTTCCCCAGCGTTCTATTCTGATACGCCATCGGTCTCTCACCTTGAAGGACATGAACCGTTACTGCGGTCTGATTATCCTCAGCGGTAGTAAATATCTGCGACTTCTTGGTGGGAATTGTAGTATTGCGCGGAATTATCGGCGTCATTACCTGACCCAGGGTCTCAATACCTAAGGTGAGCGGCGTTACATCCAAAAGGAGAATATCCTTTACCTCACCACCCAGAACCGCTGCCTGAATAGCCGCACCAATTGCCACCACCTCATCCGGATTTATTCCCTTGTGGGGTTCCTTGCCAAAGAAGTCACGAACCACCTGCTGGATTCTGGGCATTCTGGTCTGACCGCCAACCAGTACAACCTCATTTATATCCTGGGGAGTAAGTTTGGCATCTAAGAGTGCCTGTTTGACCGGCGGTATTGAACGCTGAATTAAATCCTCAACCAGGGATTCAAGTTTTGCCCGGGTCAGACGCATCTCAAGATGGAGCGGGGTCTTGTCCTTGTCTGAGGCAATGAAGGGCAGACTGATTGTTGTTTCCATAACGGTTGATAATTCACACTTTGCCTTTTCAGCCGCCTCTTTAAGCCGCTGTAGCGCAGTCAAATCCTTGCGCAGGTCAATGCCGTGCTCCTTCATAAATTCATCCGCAATGTAATTCATAATCCGCTCGTCAAGGTCATCACCACCGAGATGGGTATCACCATTGGTTGATTTCACCTCAAATACACCTTCTCCAATCTCTAATATTGAAATATCAAACGTTCCACCACCAAAGTCATAGACTGCAATCTTTTCATTCTTCTTCTTATCAAGCCCGTAGGCAAGGGAAGAGGCTGTCGGTTCGTTTATAATCCTCAAAACCTCAAGCCCTGCAATCCTCCCTGCATCCTTTGTTGCCTGGCGCTGTGAGTCATTAAAATACGCCGGAACAGTGATTACTGCCTTGGTTATCTTCTCACCCAGATATGATTCTGCTGCCTGTTTGAGATATTGAAGAATCATTGCCGAAATCTCGGGTGGGGAGTATCTCTTGCCCATCACCTCAACCCAGGCATCACCGTTGGTGTGTTCGACAACTTTATAGGGAACACGGGCAATCTCCTGGGGAACCTCACTGTATCTCCTTCCCATAAATCGCTTTATTGAATAGACTGTATTTTCCGCATTGGTGATTGCCTGCCTCTTTGCCAGAGGCCCAACCAGTCTCTCTCCCGATTTGGTAAATGCCACGATTGACGGTGTGGTCCTACCACCTTCAGGATTGGGTATGACAACTGGATGTCCTCCTTCCATTACTGCCACACAGGAAAAAGTTGTTCCTAAATCAATTCCGATTATTTTCGCCATTTTCTTCACCTCCTTCTATTTTTTCTTTTTTTTCTTCCTCTTTACTTTCTTGCTTGAGTTCATTTTCTTTCCGCTTTGAAACCAGCACCTTGGCTGGTTTTATTACCCTATCTCCAACTTTATAACCCTTGCTAACCTCTTCAACCACAATATTTTCAGGACGGTCATCAACTATTATTACACCCAGCGCCTCGTGGAGATAAGGATCAAATGGTTCACCAAGTCCTGAATACTCCTCAAGACCCATAGACTTAAGGGCTTCTCTCAATTGGCGTTGAATTATCTCCATCCCTTTATAGAATGGCTCAAAATTACCATTCAATTCAGCACCGGAAAGGGCACGATCAAAATTATCCAGAACCGGTATAATCTTCATAAAGAAGTCAACCTTTGAGAACTGCTTGTAGTCATTAAATTCCTTCTCCATTCGCTTGCGATAATTATCAAGCTCAGCCAGTGCCCTTAGGTATTTATCCTTTAATTCCTTTATCTCACTCTCAAGTACCTGAACCTTCTCTTTTAAGACAGTAACCGGACCCTTCATCAAGATTACCTCGCTTTTTTTCACACAACATCAACCTTTAGACAATTATTTCAATCAGTGAGTTTATATCCTATTTACCCACCATTAACCTATCGGCGAGAAATTCCGGCAGTCCTGCATCAATTATTTTTTGCTGGGCAAGCGGTATATTATACTCAATGCGTATAAATTCAATTGAATTCTTATTGCCATCGTAGATCACATAACACGCCCTGGGGTCTAAATCCCTCGGCTGTCCAACACTCCCCACATTAACAATATACCGGCGCCTGCTGATTACGGGAAAGTGGCTATCGGTTATGAAGTCGGTATATCCATTATCATCCTGATAGATTGCACTGGGAATGTGCGAATGTCCGATGAAGAGAAGTTGCTCCTGAAAGAATTTGAATTCATTCTGGAATTCCTCAAAGGAGAGAAGATAACGCCACTCCTGAGGGTTATCAGCTGATGAATGGACCAGGAGGAGATTATCGGTCTTGTAGGTAAGTGATAGTGATTTGAGTTTTTCAACATTCTCGGCGCTTAAATTTTTAATTGTCCACTTTATGGCGGAAGTGGCAACTGGATTAAAGTTTGCGATGTCAGTCTTTTGTACTGCTGCCCAGTCATGATTACCCGCAATAATTGCATCCGATTCTTTGAGACAGAGTTCAATACATTCATTGGGATTTGCACCATAACCCACTAAATCACCAAGACAAAAGATATTTTTTATTCGCCTCTTCTTAATATCTTTTATCACGGCCTGCAATGCCTCTAAATTAGAATGTATATCACTGATTATTGCTACTTTCATCTTTCCTCTTCTTTTGGCTCTCCTTTCCAATGGCATCAAGAACACCATTGATAAATTTACCCGAATCTTCAGTCCCATATTTCTTTCCGATTTCAATTGCCTCGTTTATTGTAGCCTCATAGGGAATATCATCAAAATAGCATATCTCACAGGTACCAATTCGGAGGACCAATTTGTCAATAAGTGATACCCTTTCGTATCTCCAGTTTTTAAGCACCTGGGCGATGGTTTGATCAATTGATGTAAGATTGTTGATGGTTTTGGAAACAAGTTCCCGACAAAAATCCTTTACTCCATTCTGATATTTCTTTTTACTCAAGATTGCCTTCATTATTTCAGTAATATCTCCACCACCACATTCATAGCAATATAAGATTTTCAAGGCGAGTTCCCGGGCTAATCTGCGACCCATACTACAACTATTTTACCCTTTTTACCTGCCCATAGAGGCTAACAACTTCCAGACCGGTCATTGCTGCATCCCAGCCTTTATTGCCCATCTTGGTTCCGGCCCTTTCAATTGCCTGCTCGGTGGTGTCGGCGGTGATTATTCCATATATCACCGGCGGACCGGCCTCAAGGTTCAATTGGGCAATTCCCTTGGTAACTTCATTGGCGATATAATCAAAATGTGGCGTATCCCCCCTGATTACCACTCCCAGACAGATTATACAGTCAAAACCGGATTCCTTAAGTCTTTTAGCAAGACCGGGAATTTCAAAACTGCCCGGTACCCAGTAAACAGTGATATCCGATTCGGCAACCTGGTGCCTCAATAAACAATCAATTGCCCCTTCAAGTAGTCTCTTTGAAACAAATTCATTAAACCTTGAGACAATTATCCCAAATTTTTTACCCTTGCCGATTAAGGTTCCCTTTATCTCATTCATTATACCTCCAAAATTTATTTTAAAGAATTCTTTAAAACTGCATCGGGTATCAAATGCCCGAGTTTCTCCCGTTTTGTTCTTAAATAACTTAGATTATGTTTGTGGGGTGCGAAGATTGGAATCTGTTCAACAACCTTCAATCCGTATCCCTCAAGTCCAATGATTTTTTTGGGGTTATTGGTCAATAGCCTTACCGATGTAAGACCTAAATCCGCAAGGATCTGGGCACCAATCCCATAATCCCTAAGGTCTGGTGGATAACCCAATGCCAGATTCGCCTCAACTGTATCAAGGCCCCGCTCCTGCAATTTATATGCCTTGAGTTTATTTACAAGACCTATCCCCCTGCCCTCCTGTCTCATATATAGAAAGACACCCGATTTATTCTTAGCGATCATTGACAGTGCCTTATCAAGCTGGTCTCCACAATCACAGCGCAAAGAATGGAAGACATCACCAGTAAGGCACTGGGAATGAACCCGCACCAGAACATTTCTCCTTCCCCTGACATTGCCGAGGACAAGTGCAATGTGATGCTCATGGGTAATCTTATCTTCATATAACATCAATTTGAATCTACCATATTTTGTAGGCAACTCAGTTTCAAGGATTTTTTCAACGAGTTTCTCTTTTTTCCGGCGATACTCTATGAGGTCCCTGATTGTTATTATCTTGAGATTAAAATTTCGCGCAATCTTTTTGAGTTTGGAAAGTTTTGCCATCCGACCATCGGAGTCCATTATTTCACATAAGACACCAGCCGGATAGAGACCGGCAAGGCGTGCAAGGTCAATACTCGCCTCAGTATGCCCGGCGCGCCTTAAGACACCGCCTTCAGTAGCGCGTAGTGGAAAGATATGACCGGGGCGGGCAAGGTCTTCGGGCTTTGTCCTTTTATCAACAAGTGCCTTTACCGTCTTTGCCCGGTCAAATGCCGAGATTCCCGTGGTCGTCCCTCTTTTTGCATCAACACTTATTGCAAAGGGTGTTCCATGGAGTGCAGTGTTATCACTAACCATCACCGGAATATCAAGTTCCTCAAGCCTCTTCGCAGTAAGTGCCACGCAGATAAGACCCCGGCCATGTTTTGCCATAAAGTTGATAAGCCGGGGGGTTACCTTCTCTGCCGCCGCAATAAAATCTCCTTCATTTTCACGGTTTTCATCATCCACGACAATTACCGGCTTTCCCTTTTTGATTTCTTGAATTCCTTCTTCTATGCTTGCGATCTTCACACAATATTTTATTGAAATTCTAAAAAAAGTCAACTATAATGTTAACCCGCAGGGACAAGTTTGTAAATCCAGTTATACTTCCCTCTCTGGCGAAGATATGACCAAAATCAACGCATCATTCCTTAAATATCCTTCTATTTCAACTATTGGTGAGTTCTGCTGGTAAAGATCGAAGGATATTACTTCCATTATCCCGGTCTCATCATCAATGGTAAAGAAGGTTGTCCACCTCTTTTTTCTATTCAGGATTATCCTCCGGGCAATGACCAATCCGGTAAGTTTGAATATCTTTTTATTCAAGCCATAATCCTGGATTAGGTCACCAATCCGTAAATCTCTTTTGGGATGAAGAAACTCAAGTATATGCATTTCGGGTATAAAGCCCAAAACCTGCAGCGTATCTTTCCTCTTCTTAATTCGGCTGAAGTCTTGAAATTGGTCAGGGAGTTCATAACCGAAGATTTCTTTCTGACTTGCTCTTGACTCTTTCCCATTTTTCCTTGAATCCAGCAGAAGATAATAGAGCTTTGGTCTGGTTTCATTGAACAGATCCAGGGCACCGGATTTTATAAGACCTATTCCCTCTTCTATATCCGGTCTTACCGCTGAAAAAAAATCCCCGGCGGTCTTAAATGGTCTTGAGTTTGCTATCCTTCTTATCGTGGTGTGCGATAAATTTTTAATCTGTCTTAGTCCGGTCAGCAAAGAATTCCCTCTTATAGAAAATCCATAATCACTATTATTCACATCCGGTCCAAGAATTCTTATTCCCCACCTTCTTGCCTCATTTATGTAGGCATATAGAGGATAATAACCACCTTCGTTATTCAATAACCTGCAGAAAAATTCCAGTGGAGCATAAAATTTCTGGTATGCAGAGAGATAGGCAAGTGTAGCATAAGTTAGACTGTGTGCCTTATTAAAACCAAACGAAGAGAACGCCGAGATTCGCTGCCATACCCGTTCAATCTCTTTTTTGCTATATCCAAGTTTTGCGGACTCAATAAAAAATTTTTCTTTTATTTCGTTCATCAAATTTGAACCCCGTTCTTTGGTCATTGCCCTCCTTAAAAGGTCGGCATCATCAAGATTGAAACCCGCGAAGCGATTTGCGATATTAAGAATCTGTTCCTGATATACCGGTATACCTAAGGTCTCTTCCAAAATATCTTTGAGGTCGGGATGTAGATAATCCACTCTTTCCTTACCACCAAGTCTTTTTAAAAATCTTTCTTTCATTCCACCCCTTGCTGGTCCGGGTCTTATGATTGCAATGGCATTGGCAATATCCATTAGACTTTTTGGCTTTATCTTTTTCAGGACCTGCCTTACCATTGGGCTTTCAATCTGAAAACAACCAAGGGTCTTCCCTTCAGAGATAAATCTGTATACCGAAAGGTCAGTCAAATCTATTTCT
>JBDRWI010000073.1:0-10339 GCA_039802265.1 Caldifarciminota bacterium
ATTTGACCCCCACGCTCCTTTCCGCCCCCTTGAAGGGGGAGGATAAAGGAGGGGGTGAAAATACTATTGAGATCCAGCTCAAAGGCGAAGGCAGTTTTCTGTATGAGCTTACGAGTACTTATTATATTCCCTGGAAGGATTTGCCAAAGCCACCGATGCCCCTCTTTGCCATTGACCTGAACTATGACCGTAAGCAACTGGCAATCAATGATTTGGTCAATGTTGATGTTGCTATCAAATTATTAAAGAGTGGTACTGCCCAGATGGTGATGATTGACTTAGGAATTCCACCGGGATTTGAAGTCCAAACCCCGACCCTTGATGAATACGTTAACAAGAAAGTTATTCAGAAATACAGTTTGACTTCGCGCCAGATAATTATCTATATTGAATCAATCTCTGCGGGTAAACCAGTTGAACTTTCCTATAGCCTCAAGGCAAAATATCCGGTTCGGGCAAAGGTTCAGTCTTCAAGGGTCTATGAATACTACAATACTGACAAAGAGGTAATTGCCGAGCCATTTGAAATTAAGGTGATGAAGTAATTAACTCTGCATTTGCCTCTTGACAGAGATTGAAATATGTATATAATTGGTGGCGAAAGGAGGCTTTATGAAAAAACTCTTGGTGTGTGCGATAGGCTGTGCAATGCTTCTTCTTATCGGATGCGGCGGCGGTGGTAAAAGGGCATCAATGGTGGGAACTATTGATTTCTGGTGGGTGAATGCTGACTCAGTGGGAAAATGGTGCACTATTGAAGGGCACAAATGTGATGGTTTCAAGATTATCCCGTTGATAACGATAAATGAAGATACACTGTCACTGGATAATTTCTACATCGGGTTGACCGATTTTGATTTTAGTGGAGAAATTACCAATCTTGATGACGGCGATGAGTGCAAATTGAAGGTTGATTATGACGAGGGCAAGGCTGAGGCAACCGATACGGTTCCCGGAGAATTTGAGATAACAGAACCCGACGAAAGCGCAGTATTGCACAAGGGCAACAGCCTTGATATAGAGTGGGAATCAAGCAATGGCGCGCAATGGTACTGGCTTGATGTTGATGTTTGGTACGATTATCTTGATAACAACGGCAACTGGGATGAGTTTGAGTATGAGCTGGATACAATAATAGAAGGGACTTCATACACAATCAGTGCCAGCACCCTGTTTCCGAGTGATGTTGACACGATTCTCTGGGGTGGAGGTGATGTCTATGTAACGGCAGTAAATGGTCCCAAGTATGAACCCGGTTCCAAGGGCAATGTAAAAGGCAATGCAGTGGGTTTCTTCTGGTGCAGTTATCAACCAAAACCTGTCTGGTTTGATGTTGAGCAACTTGCCCAGAAACCTAAGAAAGACCGCAGTGCCGAGATTAGAAAGAGACACCTTGAGGCACTCAGGGAATTTGCCGCCGAGAACGAATAGAACAGCCTAAGAAGAAGCAAAGAATAAAAAGGGGCGGTGAAAAACCGCCCCTTTTTTCTGTTATTTTAACCGATTTTAATTTCCGGGTGAGAAGTATGGGAAATTAGGATTATCCTGATAGGCATAGGTTATCGTCACTGTCTTATTGGTTTTATCAATTGCATCCACATGAATTTTCACATAATTGCCATCCTGGGTCTTGGCAATTATCAGGTCGCCCTCTGCTACACCGACATAATTTTGAGAAGGTTCGGTGGTCACATTGTAGACCTCATCCAGTTCGTACTGTCCAATATTTACGAAGTCTGTATTGCGTGCATTGACTCCATATTGAGAATGATGGTCTGGAGAGTCAAAGGCAACGGTATCGTTGGGTGCGGTTCCAAAATAGTCAACCCACATATCGGCACCGCCATTTGCCATTGCTGAGTCGGCCATAATGGTGGCATCAGAGAATCTTATTGCGCAGTCAGCGTCCGGTCCGCTCCCGATTTCAAACTTCACTGTCGCCGTAAACTCGGGTCTGGGAGATGCCTTTACATAGGGTCTTTGGGTGTTATATTCACCAACTTTATCGTCGGTATTTACGGTTCTCACCTGAATGTAGTATATCAGGGAATCTTCAAGATCAGTTATGGTATAAGTAGTATCTGTTAGGGCAGTTGTATTAATCGGGCTGAGTGAGTCTTCAGCAGTTTCGGCATCAACCAATAAATCGGATGAGTCAGTAGAAATATAGACATAGTATCCCTTGAAATCTGCACTGCTGGCAACGGCAGAATCCGGCTTCCAGGTAATGGTTATAGACTGATGCTCCATTACCACTCTGGTTATCTCCGGTGCGGCGAGTTTCTCTGCTTCACCACCGCAACCAGCAAGTATAATCATTGCCGCAAGGGCAACAAGACCAAACATTACTCTTTTCATCTTTTACTCCTTTCTTTATTAACAGATTGCGCGGAGACCGCAGAATATTTGCGGAAACCGCAAAACGGATGTTCCCAGGCACACCCGTAAAGCCCATCTTTCTCACCTTTTTATATGCCCTCAATCACCTCCTTTCGTATTTCTTATCTTAATTATACTAATTATAATCAAATTTTAACTTTTGTCAATGTCTTTTTTAATCAAAGAGTTCCTGTTCGGAAAAGAAGAATTTGATCTCCCTTTCTGGGTCTTCATCAGGTGCTGAGGCATGGACAACATTCTCTCCCACTGATGTGCCATAGAGGTTTCTGATTGTTCCCGGGGCTGCCTTTTTGGGGTCGGTTGCACCAACGACCTCGCGTAATTTCTTTGGTGCATCAGGATATTTAAGACAGGCAACGACGATCGGTCCTGAGGAGATAAAATCCACAAGCCAGTTATAAAAATCCTTTCCCTTGTGTATCTCATAGAATTTACCGCCCTGCTCTTTATTCAGCCAGACCATCTTCATTCCGATAATCTTAAATCCTGCATCTAAAATGTGCTTCAGGATATTGCCAATCAAATTCCTCTTTACCGCATCCGGTTTTATAATCAATAGCGTCCGGTTCATAGCGAGACCTCCACAGGATAACTTATCTCACCCAATTTTGTCTTGACATATGCCTTCCCCTTGATTTTGTATTCTGCCTTTTTTAACCTCAGCGCCTCAACGATTGCATCACCGATTTTTGTATATTCAAGGGTTATGGTAGTTGTGAATTTTTCTGATTTTCCGGCGGGAATCTTTATTCCCTTGCCTGTTGTTCCAGAAAAGACATCGGTCTGGTTGACATAAAATGTGTAATCAAGTTTGTCCAGGATTGCATCTACTTTATTGGGATTCTGTGCCTTTAATTCAAAGTCAAGTTTCAGATTGGAAAATGTAAAATCATAAGGATTGGCAGAAAGGAGTGTGAATTTACACTCCTTTATTGCAAGACGCTCCTTTATTGCGGAGCAGGAGATAAACAGAATTGAAATAAATATAATTATACTCTTCATAAATAGAGTATACTCAAAATAGGAATAAAATCAAGGCCATCTTTTAAATCTGCAGATTTGTTTCAAAATTAAGATTTATTAAAAAGAAGGGGAGCCGTGCCCCCCTTCTTATGTGTTAACTTTCGTATCTATTCAGTTTGAAGTAGTGTTTGACCTTCCAGTCTTCACTCAACAGGGTATAATAACCATCATAGCCATTGGAATCCGGTTCGGCAAAGAATTCAAACTTTACAAAGATTGTCTGGTC
The DNA here is from genome assembly GCA_039802265.1 of Caldifarciminota bacterium. Classification (GTDB taxonomy): domain Bacteria; phylum Hydrothermota; class Tepidihabitantia; order SM23-42; family JAOAFX01; genus JBDRWI01. The sequence continues at coordinate 3,650 of JBDRWI010000073.1, forward strand.
AAACTTGGCCCAGTTATCATCGGTTGTCCCTGAACCATCAGCGGCAAAACGGAATTGAGCAGTAAGTCTTATATCCGGAGAAGTAGTAATATCAATACTCGCTGATTCATCAATGTTACTCACATCAAATGCATATTTATACCAGGTTTTGTCCCAGTTCCATTTGAAGTCACCGGTGACATGAGTAGTATCAGGAATTCCTACTACTGCCCTGAACCAGATATCACGGTGGTCGGCAAGGAGACCAATATCCATAGACACAACTGGACTGTCCTGATAAGTAGTGTCCCAGATATCTGGGGTGAACATCAGATAAAGATGCCCGGAATCAATCGGTGTTCCAGCACTGTCAACGGGGAACTTGAAGATGCAGCGATAATATAAATCACCCCATTCTTCAGGAACATCAAAGGCAGAAGGACCTTCCCAGTAGGGTGGTGTATGCAAGTGCTGGGGATTTTTAAATGCATCCACATTGGTCATCATTCCTAACAGTGCAAGACCCTGGACCAGGTTTTCGGCATTACTCAGTTCCTCCTCATCGGTCTTTTTCCCGCAGCCAACAAAAAGACAAAGCAGGAACACCATACCTACAACCACGAGTTTATTTTTCATAATACCCCCTTTTTATGATAGATTATACCCATAATAAAACAATTGTCAAGTATGAAGTATTTTCTAACCTATTTTGTCTTAACTATCTTTTCAACAATCTTTTCTCCTTTTTCTGTTTTTATAATAAGATAATAAACACCGTTGGCAATTTTTCTATCAATGAGATTTTTGAGGTTATAGGCATTCATCTTCGGAGAATAGTCTATTGGTCGGGAATACATTTTTCTACCCATTATATCAAATAGTTCAACGGTTATTGGTCCTGAGTAATTCAGATTAATATAGACAATCGGTGAGTTGGTGAATGGATTGGGTGAAACCAGGACTCTATCTGAGCCATGATTAACCTCCGGTGATGAAATTTCTTTATCTTCTATTACTGTGGTATACGGAATATGAATGGTCTGAATCGGGTCGCCGAAGAGATTTAGGGCATACATACTCCAGCGATACCAGTTGTTTGAATTCGCTGTGGCGATGAGATCCGCCTTACCAAGATGGAAGTCGTATCCCCTACCGGGTGAGTGGGAAAATAGTTTATTAAAGATGTGGTTCATAAAATCGGCTGAATACTGGGTCTGTGGATTCTGTCCTGAAATGAACCAGCCAAAACGAGAATTAGTCATGGCACACACACCGCCACCTGATGCGGCATTAACGAAGTGTTCTGTAATACAATCGGAGACATCAAATGCACCAATTAAACAGGCGATACTCGTAAATATTGTATATTCGGGCTGATTGGTTAGGTTATCCATATCTGTATTACCAAAACCCCAGTTATGATTGACATATCCAATTCCCATCCAGGTCTCACTGCCGTGGTCAATATGAAACCAGATATTCTGGCCGTTATTCAAGGCGGTTCTCGTTGTATCAGCATGATTGCCCCCATGTGTATCATAAACCCTCTTTTTTATGTATCCAGTTGGTAAGGTATTGTAGTATTGTTCTAAGGTCGTTTCACCGTGGGTATTTGCGTCAAGGTCAAAACCGGTGAGCAGAATATTAGTCTGGTGTGAGGTGGTGCTGTAGTAATTCTGGAATCGGTTTGTAAACCTGGTAATATCGGTTGATGAACCAACCGTTGCCCTTCCTAACCAGACATCGGGATACATATCAACATTATCACCGGGTTCACCATAAGTACCATTGCCATTTCCATCCCAGTTTCCCTGGAGATCGGCATAATATAAATCGCAAGGTATTGTATCATACCAGCCACCATAGCCTGATACGACACCAGAGAATGTCTTCCGATAAGGTACAATGTCAACATCGCCGCCAAGAAGGATATACTGAGTAGAATGATTATTCACCGCATCAATGATAAAGTTTCTAATTTTTGTTTGATTGTCAACACCAGAATAGTTAGCATAGATATATTCTGTAGTTACGACTGTATCGGTAATGCCGTAGGTTGAACGAATAAATGAGCGGAAATTTGCCCAGTTTGGTTTTAAGGTATTATTGGTAATAATCACATGGTCCCAACCAAGAGTCCCACCGCCACTTCCCCAGGTGAATGTCCGTGAGTACTTATTGTCAGATTCATTTGATTCCGCGACTACATTTGTTGAATCGGCGAATGTCATCAAGGTATGGTCTCCCGCAGTAAATGTATATGTCCAGTCTTCAACATAGGCATACCAGTTTGGGGGTAGTGAGTCTGTATACCAACCTCCGATGGGCACATTGTCCGAATATAGATAAGTGTAAAATGTAGGTCTTGCGGTTGCCGTACCATTATTGATTATTGCCCAGTCAATATAGGTTGTTGCACCACCTTGTAGATTGGGACCAACGGTATGTGTACCTGCAACCGAAGAGGGTACAATTGGATAATCCCAGCCCGAAGGTGTATAATAGGTAAGATTGGGCTGGCCCGCCGCAGAAACCCATTCATACTGGTCAATCTTAAATCCCCAACGCTGAACAGAAGCATCGGTGGTAAGTACTACCCTTATATAATTTCCCTGCCCCCAGTTTGACCAGAAATTTGTGCCATAATCACCGGAGTATGAATTTAATAGATTACCATTGGCATCATAGACATAGACATAATCATAACCGGATTCGGTATTGAGTTTTGCAAAATGGACCCTCATTTGAATTGAACCCTGGTCCTGTGGACCATAGACATAATAGGTCTGATTTATGCTATTTGGATAATTGTGCGCCGATTCAACGCGATGTTCCCTGAAGAAGTTAAAATAATTTACCAACCAGCCATAATACTGCACTGAGCCATCAGATTTTAATCTTGAGCGCTCATGGAGTTGAGTGGTAAAACTACTATTATATGTGGACCAGTTGCTCCAGACATTATCATATTGTCCTGACCAGATATTGAGGATTGTTGTATTATTTAAATCGTAGCAAAAGACTGTATCATAATTCGGTTCAGTATGTATTGAGTCATAATAGAAACAAACCTCACCAAGCCAATCATTTGTTGGTCCATACATGTCTATATATTCATTTGTATTCGGTTGATAAGGATGCTGGGAATTTTGATAGAGGCAGGGACCACCAACCTGTATGTAATCAACATCAAATCCATAACCGGTAATTGAACCATCGGTCACAATTCTTACCCGGAATGTTGGTCCATCACCCCAGGCTGACCAGGTTGCTCCATAGGAACCAGAGTATGTGTTCAGAAGCGTCCCGTCGTTGTCATACACATAAACATAGTCATAACCACTCTCAGTATTGATCTGAGAAAAATGGATACACATCCAGTTATTTTCTGGTGGTCCGTAGACATAGTAGTCCTGGGTAAAATTATTTGAATATGGATGGGGAGAAGAGATATAGGCATTAACCACTGCCTCAGGATTCTCCGACCTGGGTATGGCTGGGTGGGGTGCTTCCAGATGGGGTTTGTGGATAACATATTTGGATTCGGTATTTCTTACCGACTCTTTATTCTGTTTTTCAATTTCAGAATCACTCTTTTTTATTGTAGTCCTTCCTATAATTTTAATGCCTTCAATCGGCGTTGTGGTGGTCAGGAGAGAAAATTTATGCCCGTTCACCTCTGGGATTGACCTTTCCGGAGGGCTGAATCTCTCAACATCTTCTGGATTTTCTACAATAGCTTTTACTGCCTCACCAAAATTTTCTATTTGACCTCGGCTCTTCGGAGTTACGGGATATTCATCTTCACGATAAGAAATTGCGATAGTAATGCTTGTATAGAACTTCACACGCTTATCCAGTGGAAAATATTGCAAAGGAAAGATATGAAACTGGGCAATTCTGTATCCATTCATATCCCCTACGGGAAGAATTTTTAATATTGACTCAGGATAGGGCTGGCTTGATTCATATGTTGTCCTATCGGGTTTTGTAAATCCTGACTTCTGCGCAGATGAAACAGGAATTGGTTGTTGAGAAGGATAGAGGGTGTAAGAGCCAGAGAGATAGGTCTCTGAATAACTGATAACCCTTGCGTCCGTAATAACTGCTGATGCCGGGATAACAAACTTTAGTGATTTATATGGCAGAGAAGGTTTGCCAGGTTCGGGAAAGTTATTGTAGCCTTTCAGTGTAAGGTAATCATATTCCTGGAACTTTCGTATCTCTATATTCTCCAGAAAGAAGTTGTAGGTCCTTACAATTTCTCCTGCAAAACAGAATATAGAGACGACCGTTAACATTATTAACTTTTTCATTTTACCTCCTTTCTGATTAAAATTATAATCATTTTTTAATAATTGTCAAGGTCTTTATCCTTTTCGTCATCCACGCATTGAATAGCGTGGTGGTGAGGTACTAACTGAAATCAATTTAAGTAAGAGTTGGTTTTATGAGGGAACTTCTATGTTGAGAATCCTCTATGCACTCGAATATTGCGAATTCAAATTTTCAAAAATGAGAGGTTTAAGCAAAATAGATATTTATTAAAACCTAACTGAAAGTATCTGTTTTGCGCAGTCAATAAATTCTTTAACTTTTTTGAAATCTTTTCCTTCAGCAATGATACGGACTATGGGTTCGGTGTTTGATGGGCGGATGTGAATCCAGTAATCGTTTGCAGTTATTTTTATCCCATCTGAATAATCAATCTTACCTTGGAACTGTTTTAAAATTAATTCTTTTTTTCTTTCAAAATCCGCAGGTGAAATATTTATCTTCTCTTTAAGCATAAAATATGTTGGGTACGATTTGATTAGCTCGGATATCTTCATTTTGGTTTCACTAAGCATCTTTAAAATTATACCGGCACCGGTTAATGCATCCCTGGTTCGATTTATCTTTGGATATATCACACCGCCATTCCCTTCACCGCCGATTACTGCCTTTACTTCCTTTATCTTTGATACTACATTAGCCTCACCAACGGCTGTGCGATAAACAGGACATTTATATTTCTTTCCAATGTAATCAATCAGACTGGAAGTAGAAAGATTAGTAACAATCGGTCCTTTATTTTTACTTAATACATAATCGGCAGCGAGTGCCAGTGTTTTTTCCTCGCCGATTGCATTACCCTTTTCATCGACGATTGAAAGTCTATCTCCATCAGGGTCAAGGGCAAATCCCAGGTGAAGTTTTTCTTTCTTTACAAAATTACATAGTTTTTTGATATTCACGGGTGTGGGCTCAGGTGGTCTTGGAAAATTGGGGTTGAATCTGCAGTTAATCTTATAGACCTTACAACCTGACCATTCGAGCAATTGGGGTAGTGCCTCGGAACCCGCTCCACATACTGTATCAACTCCGACTTTTAAACCAATATCTTTCAACTTAAAGTGATCGATTATTGTCCTTATGTGTTTTTCATATTTGTATTTATATTTGACACATTTACCAGTCCTTCCTGAATATTCAATTATTTTACTGTGGTATTTGCGGAGGAGTTCAACAAAATCCGAAAATCCGCGGAACTCTAGTTCATTTATAAATTCTCCTCTTGCTACAATAAATTTTATACCATTCCATTCGGGTGGATTATGGCTTGCAGTTACAACCATCCCGCCGTCTGCCTTTAGTTTACGAACCATAAAGACCACTGTTGGTGTAGGAACAATGCCCAGATTGATAATTTTGCAACCCATCCTTGTTAATCCGTCTATAACTCCCTGGATTAGATATGAATGCGATTTTCGTGTATCACAACCAACGACCATATTTTCTGCATCAAGGAAGATAGCGAAGGCTTTCGCGTAAAAACTAACTATATCATAATTTAAGTCCTTAAATGCGATACCCCTTAAACCCGAAACTGAAAAGATATATGGCATAAAGTAGTATACCCTAAAAATAAAAGATGTCAATCAGATTAGTCAAAAATACATTATTCCTCTTCCGAAAGATAACTTGGTGTCATTATCACGATTTCTTCCTGTTGCAATTAGAAAAAGAAACTCTTGACAATAAACTTGTTGTCTGTATAATAATACTATGTTAGAGGAGTCAATATTAAAAACTCTGACTTTCAATATCCCATTCACTGGGAGGAAGAATGAACTCATTTTACTCGGAGAAATGCTAAAAAAGGCATATAATTATCAGGGCAATTTTTTGCTTATCAAAGGTGATATTGGTATTGGAAAGACGCGGTTAATACAACAATTTGTTCAGAATATAAATCAATCCAATATTCAGGTATTGATCGGAAAAGGAATAAAAGATGAAATCAAACCCTTTGCGCCATTTTCAACCATAATTGAGGAATATATTACAAATCTGGAAGGTGCTATGGAGAAACGCTGGCTTACGAGGATTTTCCCACCAGAATCTGCCTTATACCTCGGTTATATTATGCCAATTTTTAAAGCACATTATCCCATTGTGCTACAGCAAGTTGAAGAAAGGATAGACCGCGCCCAGATAATCTATTCTTTTGAACAATTTTTTGAAAATCTTTCAAAATATAATGTATTAATTTTATTCTTGGATGACATTATGTGGATTAGAGACGACGCCCTTGATTTATTACGCTATCTTGTTATGAGGATTAGTAATAAACCTATCTTATGTATCGCTACCGCCCGGTCCGATGAAATTAGTTCAAATCTACAAGAACTTATAGATGAACTTAATTCCAACCGCCAAATTGTCATA